>JALHMU010000001.1 GCA_022843885.1 Candidatus Peribacteraceae bacterium
GAGGATTCATGGCAAAGCAGGATAGCACATTTCCCTCATCCAAACACACTCTCTAGCTCTTGAATATGTTCGGTCACACGATCGTTCGAGACACACAGAATGTCGATTCGACCTGGCCCGTCATAGTTCTGTTCGATGCACCACGCATGAATCGCACGTTGCAGACAGCGCCGCTTTCGCCGGTCGACCGCAAGACGAATCGGATAGCGTTCATTATTGGTCGAACGTGTTTTCACTTCAAAAAACACCATCATCTTTTCTCCTGGATCAAACGCGATGATATCCAGCTCATCTCGTCCGAACCGGACATTCGTTCCGCGTATCTCAAAGCCCTCTTTCTTCAAAAAATCGACGGCGACTTGCTCACCTTTCATGCCGAGGATGTGAGATGCAGGAAGATGCATTTAGAACATGAGGTCGAAAAAATGTCTTCGGAAAGAGCTTGCCATAAAGGTGTACGAAAGTACACTCAATCTATTCCCTTCTTCTCTCCCATGCTTACACAGCTCACCTCCTTTGAAACCGTCGGCATCGAATCCGTTCCTGTGTCCGTCGAAGTTGGCGTCACGCCCACTGCCAGCGAACCAAAGTTTCTCATCGTCGGACTTGGCGACACTGCCGTGCAAGAAAGCAAGCAACGCGTCGCGATGGCACTGAAAAGTTCCGGCTTCAAACTTCCGATGGGTCGCATTCTCAGCGTGAACCTCGCACCTGCACATTTGCGTAAAGCTGGATCACGGTATGACCTTCCAATTGCACTTGGCATTCTCGGAAGTAGTAACATCGTGGATCTTCCACTCGATTTTTTCAAAGATGCGGCCTTCATCGGTGAGCTCGCATTCGATGGATCACTTCGTCACGTGAGTGGTGTGCTTTCCGCAACACTTGCCGCACGCAAACACGGCATCAAACGCATGATTGTTCCACTCGTGAATGCGCCGGAAGCAGGACTTGTTCCTGATATCGAAGTTATCCCCGCATCGAACTTGAAAGAACTCATCGCGATCCTCAAAGGCGAGATCGCAAAGCCAGTTGTCATTCCACCTGCATCCAGTCCCGTACGTACGGAACACACGATCGACTTCTCGGACGTTCGTGGGCAACTTGCGGCTAAGCGTGCGCTCGAAATTGCTGCTGCAGGGGGACATAACGTGCTCCTCTCCGGTGCCCCAGGATCAGGTAAAACGCTCTTGGCGAAGGCATTACGAACTATTCTCCCACCACTCTCACGCGATGAATCACTGGAAGTCACCGGTATTTATTCCGTCGCAAATCTTTTGCCTGCCGGTACACCACTCATTTCCGAACGACCCATTCGCACTGTGCATCACACCGCGAGCGGTGTCGCAATTGTTGGTGGTGGACAGATCCCAGGACCGGGCGAAATTTCCCTCGCGCATCGTGGTGTGTTGTTCCTTGATGAGCTCGCAGAATTTCCTGCGCAAGTGCTCGAAGTATTACGTCAACCACTCGAAGATCGTCGTATTACGATCAACCGCGCGCAAGGCACCGTCACATTTCCGGCTGACTTCATTTTAGTTGCTGCGATGAACCCACCGAAGTTTTCTGCAGGCGGAGAACTCAAAATCAAACGTCGTATCAGTGCGCCACTTTTGGATCGCATTGATCTCACGATTGACGTGCAATCGGTCGACATCGCCGATCTCCAACAAAAGAAAGATCCGAATGCGGAAACGAGTGAAACGATTCGTGCACGGGTACTTGCCGCACGTGAACGTCAACTCAAGCGTTTCAAGAATGCACATCTTCGAACCAATAAAGAAATGAGCGTCAGAGACATCGAAAAATTCTGTGTGCTTGATGCAAAGAGCGAACAACTCCTCCGTGCTGCCGCGCAAAAATTGGATCTCTCTGCACGCAGTTATCACCGCACCATCAAAGTCGCTCGTACGATTGCAGACTTGGCTGGAAGTGACGAAATCGCGGTCACACACGTCGCTGAAGCATTGCAGTACAGGCAGTCGATTGGCATTTGATACGGTGTTTTGACAGGTATATAATTCATGTTGAAGTAACAGTGATCCTTCACGTATCGGCACGATTTTCTTTCAATCTTTTTGTGGAGAATAGTAATGAATACGATTCTATCGGATGAAGATCGACATCTCATATTCATGCGCGAAGCCATTCGCCTTTCTCAAGAAGGCATAGATGGCAATCATGGCGGCCCATTCGGCGCGCTCATCGTACGAGATGGTGAGGTTGTCGGAAGTGGCTACAACCGCGTTCCTTCGTTATCGGATCCTTCGGCACATGCCGAAGTGACCGCGATCCGTGATGCCGGTCACAAGCTGAAGAATCCGCATCTCGAAGGATGTGTGCTGTATACATCCTGTCAACCTTGTCCGATGTGTCTCGGTGCAACTCTTTGGGCGCACATCGAAAAAATCTATTACGCCGCGACGGAGCAAGATGCGGCAGAGATAGGATTCGATGATGCGAACTTTTACCGACGGCTGGGGTTTGTCTACACCAAGGTCGAGATCCCGATGGTCAACTTGCTTCGCGAAGAAGCTGTTACTGTCATGCAAAAGTGGTTCACGAAGCAATATCGGATCCGCTACTAGCAAACGATGAATCGTGCCATGCAGCTCCTGTAGCTGCAAACTTTAGGGCTCTCAACGTGAGGGCCTTTTCTTATGCTATGATCCATTCGATGCACTTCGCAGACGCACTACAGGCCAAGATCAACGCAACATCCCCCGTGTGTGTCGGGCTGGATCCGATCGTTTCCAAGCTCCCAGAAGGAGTCGAGAAGTCGGTCGCAGGTGTGAAAGATTTTTGTATCGGCATCATCGATAGCACGAAAGACATCGCGTCATCCGTGAAGCCGCAGATGGCATACTTTGAATTGCTCGGTTGGGAAGGAATGAAAGTGTTTTGGGAAGTGTGTGCGTATGCAAAAAAACAAGGACTCATCGTTATCGCAGATGGAAAGCGCAATGACATCGGCTCAACCTGCGAAGCCTACGCCGATGCGTATCTCTTCAAAGATTCTCCGATCGATGCACTGACCGTGTCGCCATATCTCGGATCAGATGGCATCAATCCATTCATCGAACGTTGCGAGAAAAACGAAAAAGGTATCTTCGTCCTTGTGAAGACAAGCAACGCGAGCTCCGGTGAACTGCAAGATCTTCCGGTTGGAGATGAGGCCGTGCATGAACACATGGCACAGCTTGTCGAAAGTTGGGCGGCACAGAAGATCGGACCAACCACAAATCTCTCCTTCATCGGTGCTGTCGTTGGCGCAACGTATCCGGAAGAACTCAAATATCTCCGCACGCTCATGTCGCACGTTCCGTTCCTGATCCCAGGCTACGGTGCACAAGGCGGTGGAGCAGAAGATGCCAAGTACGGCTTCTTGCCAGATGGCACAGGTGCCATCGTCAACGCGGCACGTTCCATCAACTACGCATCAAGCAAAGCAGACTGGCGTGATGCAGCACATGCTGCAGCGGTTGCAATGCGTGACGATCTTCAGAAGGTTCGTTAGTACGACAACGTCGGACCTTCGGCAATCGGTGCCGGCAACGCAATCCAGCGGAACTGACCAGCTTCGTCCGTCCATTGAATGCTGCCGAATTCACTCGTGGATCCTGCTTTGTCGAGTGTCACTTTCACCGTACCGGTCGCACCGTTCGGAATCTGTACATCGGCGCGAAGCTCAAGTGCACGTCCGCTTGCGTCGACACTTCCGATAGACGTCGGAATGATCGGACAGCGGATGCCTTCCTGTGTCATCGTGCATTCCGCAACGCCGACTGAACCCGGAGATGATAGTCGCATGTTCGAAAGCTGCACGTTTCCGGTGATTGCCGGCGTGAAGAGAATCGAAGATAGGAACACACGCTTGCTCGGTGCAACTTTTGCAATCACATCAAATCCGCCGAGCAATTTGCCTGTACCGCTTTGCAATGTGCCTGTGGCGTTTCCACGTCGTTTCACCGAACTGATGGTGCCGTAGGACGTCTGGTGCGCAGGGAATGGTGCAGGGAACACGATTTCCGATGTGATGCCCGTTTGCTTGCCATAGATCGACATGCTGAATGTTTGCATCTGGAAAAATTGCTCCGAGCCACCGCCGTTTTCCGGAGTTTTCATATTGGCCAACGCGACAAAGCGATAGCTCATGTTTGGTTGCAATAAGAAACCCGAACCGATGTTCGTAAATTCATAAATGCGTTTGTAGTTCGCAACATCAGACGTGATGCGTCGCTTCAAAGAAATCACCTGCACGCCGGAACTCGTCACAATCTCGATCGATTCCAATGCTGGAACTTCCTGCAACAGCACGATCTTTGCAGAACGAACTTCTGTCGGTTCTGTTTGCGCAGGCAATCCGACATCCGCAGCTGGCGTCGCAAGTCCTGCAACCAAGAATGTATTTTTCACCGGCAAGTCATACAACGATGTCTTCACGCTGGAAGAAGATGATGAACTTGAAGATGACGAAGAAGAGGAAAATGAGCTCGAAGACGAAGAGCTGCTAGAACTGGAGGAACTACTTGAAGAGCTCCACTTGCCGCGCTCTGCAGCACGATATTCAGAGAGTTTGCCTTGTGATTCCGAGAGGAATGCTGCGGCTAAACGTGACATCTGTCCACGTGTCAGTCCTGCATCAAATGCAATCGCAATGGGAAGTTCTACACCCTTATTTTTTGCAGAACGGTAGTACACGTCGTACCAATTCGGGCTGGCCATCTTATCCATCGGATAGTTGTACAGCTCGACCATGATCTTGAGTGCTTCGGCATAGTTCACCGTATTAGCCGGGCGGAATTTTCCATCCGGATATCCTCCTACGATCAGATTTTCCTTCGCGTAACACACGTATCGACTGAACCAATCATTCGCCTGCACATCCGGAAAGCAGTTATCAGAATCAGTAGTGGCGACAGTAGTACCAGAGTGACTTTCCAGAACGATCTTGAGGAATTCAGCACGATTCAACGTTTGATTCGGGCGGAATGTTCCGTCGCTGTAGCCCTCCAGTACCCCTTCCGAGGTGAGCAGACCGATAGCTGCTGCTTCGGCGGAGCCTTTACGGACATCCGTATACGGAACGTTGCTACCGGTGAAATCGAGCGCTGCGGCTGCGATCGGCAATGCGAACGTGAGGAGAGTAAAAAGGGAGAGGGTGCGGTTTTTCATAGACCCTCAGCATAGCAGACCTCGCAATGCACACGAGTCTTTCGCATTCTTTTTCCATTTTGCCCGGGCTCTGTTTTGTTTTACGATTGTCTAAACATATGCAAATTCTCTTTTTCTCGGTCATTGCGCTGCTCCTTGTTGCTCTCACTGCAGCGGTATGGAAAGAGCATGGAAAAATTCACGCAATCGTCATCACGACGATTTCCGTTCTGCTCATCGGCATTTTTTACATCGTCTATTTAACTATTTTAGCTGATACCACTTCCTCATTTTTATGAAAAAACCTGAATCCTGGTTGTATTCCGACTCCTTCCTCAAACGTGCCTTCGCGATCTGGGGACATTATTTCGTCGCAAACATGATCATTGGCGCAGTCATCTTTGCCGTTGCATTCATGTTTGTCCTCGCGTTTGCAGGAATCGCGGCGGTGTATCAATAAATTCTTTAGGGAATCGTTTGCACCGAAGGTGCGTCTTTAAAGCGCATGTACAATTTTGTGCCCACACCAAGTATCAACAGACGCTGCGAGGCGTTATAGAGCGAGCCAAGTGCGCAAACCCCCCAAAACAGGAGTGCGCCGATATAGATATTGGGTGCACCGGCTACGCTTAGTAACCCAAAACCCATGATAATGAAAACGACACATCCCATCGCAGATCTTCGTAACTGCGTCGCTGAAAATGATGAATAGGTTTTATCGGCCTGGATGATCAGTTGTAATGCTGTATCGAGAGCATCTTTTGTAGAAACGTTTTCGAAAACAAGTACGATCTGAAAAATTTCCGACGGCTGAAGGTGCTGTTTATTTCGCAGCAGATAACGAAATCCTTTCACGATACTGTATGCAAATGCGTGTGGCTGCGCACCGAGGATTTGTAAAACAGGCCTTGCACCTTTGCGCAGTCCCTCAAAAAAGGTTGTGTGACGGTTTTGAATCTTGCATCCCATGCTCCAGATACAGGCATTCATACATGTCACCGAGAAAAACATGCCAATGAAGAGAAGAAATGCGAAGACGAAGAAAAAAAGTATTCCATATAGAATTGGCGCACCCTCCAGGCCTGTTTGAAGCGTGAGTACCAATGCCGTAGGATTTTCTTTCGGAAGAAAGATAAAGACGAGTATAAAAAAGAAAATCAACCAGATCGCACCGATAACTGTTCGTAACACTGCAAAACAAAAGAGATACACCCAAATCCTGAAACTTTCCCATGCCAGAGCTTGGGCTTCCGAAAACAAGGAGTCGGCACTTTCCAATTGATGTTCCATAGAGAGATTCTATCAGGCTGAACGTACAATTTCACGTTGGTGACCCTGGCGGGAATCGAACCTGCATTTACCCCTTAGGAGAGGGTCGTTCTGTCATTGAACTACAGGGTCACGTAAAAAGACCGTGAGCATCTGCGCGTTACATGTGTGCGCTTAGCTCAAGATGATCGTTTTCCTCGTGTCGGTCGGGAGTGAACTGGATTGCAGTTTCACTTCAGAGACAGTTTCCGGATCAGCAGATCCGCATGCTTTTGCGATGGCACCGATATCGGCTTTTTCTCCTGCGATGAGAACAAGAACGCGTGGATCGACCGATTCAACGAGCGCCTTCACAGCCTTCGCTTCATCGGCACGGACGACTAAAATGCCCGTATCACCGAGACGTTCAAGATCTGCGTCGCTCCAAGGCAAGACTGGCTCGTCAACAAATGCGATACGCATTCCTTCTGCATCACAGACGAAAGAAATCTGCTTTCCATCTTCCTGACCGATGCCGCGAATGAACATTTCATCAAAGTCATATTCACCCGGCCAACAGACGATGTTCTGACTGAATTCTTCCATCGGATGACTGACAAGCATGCGAGCTTTTCCTTCCGGCTTGTCCGGAAAGACGAGGAAGGTGGACGACTTGGTCGTCACTTCGCATGCGCTGCCTTTGCTGAGGGCGATCTTCACCATAGGGCGCTATCCTAGCGCAAAGAACAGACGAGTAAAAGAGCCGTTCGGGCCTTATTCTTCCTCTTCTCGAGTGATCTTGGCACCGAGTTTCGTGAGCTTTTCTTCCAGCTTCTCGTAGCCACGTTCGATGTAATGCACGTCTGTGATGACGGTCTCACCTTCTGCGCAGAGGGCAGCAATCACCATTGCGACACCGGCACGAATGTCGTTACTTGCAACCGTGCGACCGCTGAGCTTCGTCGGACCGATGATCAAAGCCTGGTGTGCGTTCAGAATTTCGATGTGCGCACCCATCTTCTCCAGTTCATAGAGATATGCCATGCGGCCTTCGTACAAGATTTCAAAAATACGTGAGACACCTTTGGCCTGCGTCATCATGACACCGAATGGTGCCTGTAAGTCTGTCGGGAAACCCGGGAAAATATTCGTCTGAATTTTGACGCCACACAAATCCGACTTTGCCCCATCGACGATGAGCGTTCCATCTTTGCCCCACGAGAACACACCGTTGGCGCGCTTGGTTGCGTCCAAGAATGAGATCAAATGTTCACGCACAACACCGTGTAGCGTGAGTCTTCCTTTCGTCACGAGTGCCGCGAGGATGAATGCTCCCGCTTCGAGATAATCCGAGATGACCGTGTGCTCACCCGGAGTCAGCTTTCCACCTTCGATCACCAATGTGTGCGTTCCAGTATCCGTTACCTTTGCACCACGATTATTCAAAAATAATTCCACATCTTTCACGTGCGGCTCCGATGCGGACATGTGGATCGTCGTTGTGCCAGGGAGGAGTGCCGCTGCGAGCATCACATTTTCCGTCGCTGTGACGGAGAATTCAGACAAGATCACTTCTCCCGCTTTCAGTTTTCCTTCCAATCGTAAGACGTCGTTCGTGCTCGTGTCTTTCGCACCCAGTTGCATCAGCGCAAGTGTGTGCGCGGAGACAGGACGCTTTCCAAGCACGCATCCACCCGGGTAGGCCATCTCAACTTTGCCGAAACGTGCCAAGAGTGGTCCAAGGAGCACAATCGATCCGCGTAACTTCGATACCATTTCATGTGGGATCGCTTTATTCTCGATCTTTGTCGCATCAATCGTCACCGTATTTCCTTCGAAGGTTGTCTTCGCACCAAGGAATTCCAAAATTGATAACATCGTGAAGATATCTCGAAGGCGTGGCACGTTTTGGAACGTCGATACTCCGGCACACAAAAGTGAACCGGCCAACAGTGGCAATGCGGCATTTTTGGAGCCACTCATCTGTACGTCTCCCGTGAGCGGTGTTCCGCCCTGAATGCGGTAGCGAATCGTCATAAAGTGAGACAAGAGGATAGCGTACGGACCCCTGAAAAACTACCGATCGAAGAAACTTTCTATGATCAGGAAGGCGACTCCGATGCAAATGGCTGAATCTGCGATATTAAAGGTTGGGAATGTGCCTACGGAGATAAAGTCCGTCACCGTTCCATCCAGATAGCGGTCGACCAAATTCGCGACCGCACCCCCTAAAATAAGGCCGAATGCGACCGCACGATTTTTTGATTCCTGATGAAAATACGCTGCAATTGCGACAAGAATGAGCGCTACAACGATGATGCGCGTTTGCCATGGATCCGGAATACGGAGGCCAAATGCCACTCCAGGATTATGTGAAAGTTGTAATCCAAAAAATCCAGGCACGAAATTGATGCGCCCCTGAATGTTTTCCGCGAGTCGCATGGCAAGCAGCGACACGGAGGTTGTGGCCAAAAATGTGATGAGCAATGCAGGCATAGAGTGAGCTTACAGCAATTCCTTTTGGCGCGTCGAGCAAGCTGTACTAGATGCGCGGAAGACGTGATACTGTATCTTTTGTTCCCATGTTTCGTCGCGCCGATTATCTCCTCCTTGGAACGGCCCTCGTCTTAACGCTCTTCGGACTCGCGATGGTCTCAAGCGTCAGCGTGTTTGAAAGTTATCAGCTGACGCAACGCTTTGTTCTTCAAGGAACGTGGGATGCACCATCAAACGCATTCTATTTGTGGCGCACATTCCTGCATGTGATCGCAGGGATGATCGCGATGTTGTTCATGGCGTTGATTCCCTATCGTTTATGGGAACGTTTCGCGCGTTTACTCTTCATTCTCACAATCACATCACTGCTCCTCTCATTCATCCCGGCATTCGGAAACAACTACGGTACCGCACGCAGCTGGGTGCACATCGGATTCATCAACTTCCAGCCGTCCGAGTTCTTTAAGATCACGCTGATCTTCTACCTCGCTGTGTGGCTGCAGAAAAAAGAGTCGAGTATCTCCACATTCAAAGAAGGATTCATCCCATTCGTGATCCTGCTCTGTCTTTCCACCTTCCTCGTCGCCATCCAGCCGGATCTCGGCTCCTTCCTCGTGTTCTCGTGCATTGCCACGGTGATGTTCTTTATCGCTGGAGGAAACTTGTTCCACCTCATTCTTGGCGGTGCGACGGCCGCCATCCTCGGTCTCCCGATTATCTTGAACGAACAGTATGTTCGTAACCGTTTCCTCGCATTTTTGAATCCAACGGATCCACAAATTGCAGAAGGTATCGGATTCCAGATCAAACAAGCATTGATTGCGATCGGTTCAGGGGGACTCTTCGGTGTCGGCTATGGCAAATCGATTCAGAAATTCGGATATTTACCGGAAGTACAATCTGACACTATCTTCGCGGCGATGGGTGAAGAGCTCGGCTTCATGCGTCTCATGATCGTGCTTGGTTTGTACACGATCTTCATCATCCGCGGCTACCGCGTCGCGGTAAACGCACCGGATCGTTTCGGTTTCATGGTGGCGACCGGTATCACCACATGGATTGCTGCACAGACCATCCTCAACATCATGGTAAACCTCGCGCTCTTCCCACTCACGGGACTCACGTTACCGTTCATCAGTTACGGCGGATCATCGCTCATCACCGTTCTTGCCGGTGTCGGTGTGCTGCTCAACATTTCCATGTACTCCACGCAAGAACAGGCCAATGTTCGACGCAGTCAGCGCGCGACACTCACACGTTCCTTCCAACGTTTCGTTCATGGATAAACCACTCGTTCTTTTTTGCGGCGGTGGCACGATGGGACACCTCGCGCCTGCGATGGCCGTTGCCGACGCACTCCGAAAACAGATCGATGTTGATGCATTTTTTATTTGCGGTACGCGTGAACAAGAAAAGAAAGCACTCGCGCCGTCGGGCTATCGATTCAGTGCGCTCTCAGCACCCAAATTTCCACGCGGAATTTCGCTCGGATGGATTGTCTTTCCCTTTCATTTTCTTTTTTCACTGCTTGCAGGATTCATCATCCTACTCCGCACGAAACCGACGCTCATTTTCAGTAAAGGCGGCTTCGTCAGTGTGCCGGTCTGTGTTGCGGCATCCGTTCTTAATATCCCGATTGTGTTGCATGAGTCTGATGCCGTTCAAGGGCTTGGGAATAGGCTGATCGCACGTCTTGCATCACGCGTTTGTCATGGCTTCCCGATCGAAAATGAAACAGAGCAAGACGTCTACACAGGTAACCCGGTTCGATCATTCCTCAAAGAACAAACAGCAAGTGAAGGATTGATGCTCACTGGCTTTTCCGGACGTCGACCGATCGTCATGATCACGGGTGGGAGCCAAGGTGCGGAAGCATTGAACAGAGCAGTCGACTCCTTCCTCGATGCACTCCTCAATCAAGCTGATGTTATTCATCTCACTGGTCCCGGAAAGCAAGGTGCGCGCAAACAACATGCACGGTACTTCGTGCGAGAGTTCGTCGATCGTGAACTTGGATCACTCTATGCGATTGCATCACTCGTTGTGACACGTGCTGGAGCCGGAACACTCTCGGAATTATCCTACTTTGAAAAGCCCTCCATCATTGTGCCGATCAAAGGACTCGCGAATGATCATCAAGTCCGCAATGCTGCACTCCTTGAGCAACGTGGCGCTGCGATCGTGCTCAAACAATCCGAATTAGATCATCTGTCCGATCGCATCACAACCGTGCTTGCAGACGAACATCGCTTGAAGACGCTTGGCACACAACTCGGACTCTTTTTCCCGAAAGACGCTGATCAAAAAATTGCGGCCGTCTTACTGGACGCACTGAAAAACCGACGGTAGGGTACGACTCTATGAAACGCACCCTCCTCTTCCTTGTCCCGGTGATTCTTCTTGCCGGTTGTACTACGACGCCGTCCACAACGACGGACGAATATAACTACGACGCATCATCGTCTGCTCAAACGCAAACATCATCTACTACCTCTTCTTCCATTTCTTCCATGTCCGCAAACTCTTCCAAAGCAGCCGCGTTCGACGGCACAATCTTAAAAGGAAAACACTACGTCACACTCAAGACGACGCAAGGTGACATCACACTTGAACTCAACGCTGATGCTGCTCCAAAAACTGTGACGAACTTCGTCGCACTTGCACAGAGCGGGTATTACGACGGTGTCACATTCCACCGCGTTATTCCTGGATTCATGATCCAAGGCGGCGATCCAAACGGCGATGGTCGTGGTGGTCGCAGCATCTTCGGTGATACGTTCGAAGATGAGATCGATGCATCTTCTGCGCTCTACAAGACGGGATACAAAGCCGGTGTCGTTGCAATGGCGAACCGTGGACCAGATACGAACGGTAGCCAATTCTTCATCATGGATGCCGACTACCCACTCTCGCCTGACTATACGATCTTCGGAAAAGTCACGAGCGGTCAGAACGTTGTCGAAAAGATCGCAAACGTTCCACGCGATGCAAACGACATGCCGAAGTCAGCAGTGACCTTCACGGTAGAAGTGAAGTAGCGCTTTAACGCAGACGCACGTATTCTCGGCTCATGCGAACGCGCTTTGCGCCATCTCCGACTGGTTTATTGCATGTAGGCGGTCTTCGAACCGCACTCTACGCATGGCTGATTGCCAAGCAATCCAAGGATCACTTTTTGCTGCGCATCGAAGATACCGATCAAGCGCGCAGCATTCCTGGTGCAACGGAAAATATTTTACGCACGCTCGATTGGGTCGGCATCCCACCGGATGAAGGTGTCATTCTTCGTGAAGGTGTCGCAACGCAGACCGGAGACAAAGGTCCATACATCCAATCGGAACGTTTGGAGCTCTACAAAAAATACGCTGATGAACTCATCGCTTCAGGCAATGCCTATCCCTGTTTCTGTACAGAAGAGCGTTTGAAAAACATGCGCGATGAACAGATGAAACGCAAACAAGCACCCATGTACGACCGTCATTGTCTGTCACTTTCGCCAGACGACATTGAGCAGCGTCTAAAGGCAAAAGAAAAACATGTGATCCGCATGAAAATGCCGCACGGCAACGTCATCAAATTTACGGATGACATTCGTGGGCCCATCGAATTCCAGGCACACCTGGTTGATGACCAAGTACTTGTGAAGAGCGATGGTTTCCCAACCTATCACTTAGCGCACGTGGTCGATGATCACTTCATGGAGATCGGTCTTGTGATCCGCGGTGAAGAGTGGCTCAGCTCACTTCCAAAGCATCTTGTTCTCTTTGCAGCACTTGGCTGGGCAGCACCGCGCTATGCGCATCTTCCGCTGCTCTTAAACAAAGATCGCTCAAAGCTCAGCAAACGCCAAAATGATGTGTCCGCAGAGTCCTACAAAGACAAGGGCTACCTGCCAGAAGCCATGATCAACTTTCTCGCGATGCTCGGATGGAATCCAGGAACGACACAGGAATTATTTACGACAGAAGAACTGCTCGAAGCGTTCACGTTGGAACGTGTACAGAAAGCCGGTGCCGTGTTCGATTTGGAAAAACTCGATTGGCTCCAAGGTCAGTGGATCCGAAAATTATCATTGTCAGATCTTTCCGAACGCATTCGCCCGATCGTTGCAGAAAAATATGCAGCTGCAGAAAATGACAAAGAATTTGAAAAGAAAATTGCGTTGATCCAAGAGAGAGTCACATTGCTCCCTGAAGCTGCGGACATGCTGTCTTTCTTCTATGAAGAGCCAGTCATCGACACTGCGATGATCCTCAGTGCCAAGCAAGGTGTCGAAGCGGCAAATGTCACGATGATCATCAAAGCGCTGGTCGACACGCTCGATGGTCTCTCGGAAAAGAAATGGAATGATGCAGCAATCAAAGATGCACTTGAAGGTGCGATGGCAACGCATGATCTCAAACGTGGACAGATCCTCTGGCCACTCCGCGCCATTCTCACAGGCAAGCCATTCAGCCCAGGCGCGTACGAAGTCGCTGCGGCATTGGGCAAAGAAGAGACATTGGCACGACTGCAGAAAGCCAGCGCGGCATTCTAGCGATCGATTTTTAAACGGCGTACACTCTGATCATATGCATCACTCCGATACAGAAGTTGAGATCAATCAGGAAAACGGCAAAGCCGTGATCCAAGGCAAGACGAGCGTTCCATTCAAAACGTTCGTGAGCCTGATCTTGCAACGCAAAGTACAAACGCTTTTCAAGAAGTGGCAGGACGAACCTGTCATTGTCGGCACCGAACTGCTCACCGGTCTCGCGAGTGCACCGGATGACAGCACAGAAGATCGCGGTAAGCTTGTCATCGTCACATTGGGTGTCGGTGTCATCCTCGGCGTGTTCCTCACGACGGGAGTCCTCTTCGTTCTGACCATCCTCAAGATCGTGCCAAGCATGGCGGAATACGGCTTGGTGCTGTTTATTCTCGTGTGTTTGAGTTTCCTGCTTTCCGTTATGCAGCGCAGCCAGAAATCGTCCACGAAGCAGAAGTTGTACGAGAAAATGGAGCGTGTGACGGACGTTCTCTCACGCTAAATCATGGAGATCAAAGAGCTCGTGTCCGTCGGCGGAAAGACGACCATGCGCATTGGTGGCAATGCACGCTATTTTGCAGAACTCAAAACAGAAGATGATTGCACGGAAGCAGTCCGCTTCGCCAAAGAAAAAAATATTCCACTCCTTCCGCTCGGCTCAGGATCAAACACGGTCTTTGCAGATGAAACAATCGATGCACTCGTTATTCGTATCGGTGTGTCTGATATGACGGTCGAAGGAAATACCGTACGTGTGAAAGCCGGAAAGAATTTGGCGATGTTGATCAACGAATTGGCCAAACAAAACCTCGATCTCTCAGCACTCACGGGCATCCCCGGAACCCTTGGTGGAGCCATTTTCGGCAATGCAGGAGAAGGACCGGCCGGAGTGTGGTTGGGACAATTTGTGAAAGAAGTGCGGGCCTGCATCGATTCCGAATGGCACACGTTTTCCGGTGAAGAATGTGACTTCGTGTATCGAGGAAGCATGTTCAAGCGGCTTCAGAAACCAGTGATCATCTGGGAAGCAGTTCTCACGATTCCATCGCGTCCAGCGAGTGAAATCCAGGCCAACATCGAAGCGCTTTTGAAAAAGCGAATCGAAACACAGCCACATGTGAAAACTGCAGGCTCCTGTTTCAAAGCACACAGCGGAACGCCGGCGTGGAAACTTATCGACAAAGAGGGATTGCGCGGTCTTCAGATCGGCGATGTGCAGATCGCGGAGAAGCATGCGAATTTTTTGTTGAACACTGGCAAGGCAACCTACGCCGATGCCGTCAAAGTCGTCGAAACCGTCAAAGCAAAATTACCGGATCTCGAAGTCGAGATGCGCTTTATCGAGCCCTCAGGGAAGCCAAAATTTTGATATAGCTTTGGGAAAACAGAGGGATATCATAGTGCCATGCGACATCTCCATCTACGACGACCGGACGGCGTTGCGCCTGAGGTCATGAATGGCACTGTTTCCGATCTTCTGGGACGTGGTGTCACTCTTTCGCAAAAAGGAAGAAATACACATCTCTATACCTTGAGTGAAGAACTTCTCCCCGAAGAATTCAAGCGCGTTCGCCGTGAACTGCAGACGCTTGGAATTCTCGACCAAAAATAAAAGACCGCCCACGAACGAGCGGTCTTTTTTTAAATCCGATTAGAACGGAAGGTCTTCTGCTTTGATTTCCGATTCGTACTTGATGTCCGGGATTGCCCCAGCTGGAACGGCGTCCATTTCTTGTTCCTGCGATTGCATCGGTGCCTCAGAAGACTTCATGGCACTGTCACTCTGGAGTGCGCTCATTGCTTCTGCATTCTTCACACCGAGGATGCTGACCTGATCGGCAATCACTTCAGTTGTGTAGCGCTTCTGACCTTGCTGCGTTTCCCATGTGCGCGTCTGACTGCGACCAGAAACGTAGGCACGCATGCCTTTCTTTAAGTTCTGACTCAGCGCCTGTGCAAGATCACCCCAGACGACGACGTTGTGGAATTCACTGCGCTCTTTCATCTCACCGGATGCTTTGTCTTTCCAGCGTTCATTCGTTGCGACGCTCAAGCTGAGGACGTTCTGTCCGCCCGTTGTCGTGCGCATTTCAGGATCACGTGTGACGTTGCCGATAACCTGCACACGGTTCAAGCAACCGCTGACGAGTCCTGCACTGCTTGGCAATTCCAGCTGTCCGCTCTTTGGATCGAGCAGGATCATATCCATCGCGACGATCTTGGTTTTGCTGCGCTTCTCATGCGATTGCTCATCTTCCCAGCTGTCTGTCTGAAGGCGACCGGAAATGTAGAGCTGTGCGCCGGCACGGACGTATTGTCCTGCGACATCGGCCATGGAACCCCACACCGTGACAGTGTGGAAGCTTTTGCCTTTCAGCATCTCGCCTGATTCCGTTTTGAATGCATACGGAACAACGATATTCAAATCCGTAACGCTGGTGCCGCCTGGTGTTTGGCGCAGAGTTACTGGTTGTGTCTGGTAGCCGATGATTTCAATACGGTTGAGTGAGAACATCTCGATTGGGGGAATGGAAGTAAAGGAGGTCTCGTGCACTTTTGTACACCTGCCGTTTTTGAGCGGCAACCAGATCTGATTGTTTGAAATATTTT
The DNA here is from genome assembly GCA_022843885.1 of Candidatus Peribacteraceae bacterium. GTDB lineage: Bacteria > Patescibacteriota > Gracilibacteria > Peribacterales > Peribacteraceae > JALHMU01. The sequence continues at coordinate 16,037 of JALHMU010000001.1, forward strand.
TTTGTGTGGCAATCGCATTCTCTTAAGGCCGGTCGGAAGTGGCTATGTTATGCTTCCGTCCAATGCGAAAGAGACTTTTGTTCCTGTTGTTTCTTGCCTTGGTCCCTTGCGGAACATGGGCGGCAACCTATGAGAGTCCGAAAAAGCCCCCAATGTACTTCGATCCACCGAATGGTTCGGTTGATCCAGAAGCGCATATTATGAGTACAGAACTCGGAGAATTGAATGCGAACGTGCAGGCAGTGCAGTGTGGAGGATGGATCGATGACAGCATGGCGGCGTGGGGTGACATCATCGAGAGCAGCATGGAATTTCCTGGCCGTAGCGTGAAACCGTTCGAAAATATTGCGACGGGCATGGGCGGACGATGGGGTTTTAGTTATCCGGACAATGCCTATGGCTTCATGTCATCGTGCGATCCACATGACCAACAATTCAACCCGGATCGTCTTTGCTTAATCGCGGAAGGAACTGCCACACCAGAACAATGTCGTCAGTTGTATGAATATTGGCTGAGCAAAGCACAAGATCCGCCACAGGAATTTTGTGACGACGGCACGGCCATTCCGACCTGTTATCAGGACACAGAAGACTGCACCGGTTCCGAATGCCGCACGCCGTTACGTCCGATGTTCCAAGTTGATTGTGATCCGAACGGTGGTGTGAATGTCACGCGTATCGTGAGTTCGTTCTATCGGCACTACATCACAGATGATCTGAATGCGGGTGCAGAAGTCTGGAGTGAAGGGGAAAACCAAGTCGTGAAAGCCGACTGTTATGAATACTACGATGAGCAGGATGCGCGTTTTGTCCCTGCAACACCCGATCAAAAACGTTGCGAACTTGTAGAAACCGATGAAAGCGATGGAGGAACACCGGAATGGATTACGTTGGCTTCCAAAGAAAACTTTTTTCCTGCTGTCGATCAAAATCAATTCAATCACGAACCTGGTGAGCGCGGAATTTTGTCTCCATGGTTCCCAGATACGAAAACGAATATCGCATTCCTCGATACTGCAACCGCAAAAAAGGAGGCAGAGGATGCGGGAGAAGAATATGACGAACCGGATATGGAGAAGTTGCTCAGCTATAAACCGAAATCCGAAATTCGCGTGTCTAGCGGCAGTACCAATGGCAAATACCACGTCGATAGTTTTGATGATGCGACAGATCCAGATAATCCGAACAGCGGCAACCGTGAGATCGTGCGATGGTGGCAAGAACAGGAGCGCCGTTTGCTCAAGATCACGCACGCACCATCCATTCGCCTCGTCATTCCCGCACGCTTTGCCACCGGTCTCGACCCTGATGATCCGCTTATTCAGATTGCTGCCGGTGTTCCGAATCAGCCGAAAGGTTTCGTGGAATTGGAACTCCGTGCAAACAGTGATGACTTTGGTCGACTACTCGATTCATTGCACCGTTCGTGGATCTTGCCTATCGAAGAAGTCAGAATCCCCGTACTCGTTCCGATTGTCTCTGAAGCAGAGCTCGATAACATCATTCTGGAATGGAAACTGTGGGGTACACGGTACGACCGCATGGACGATGCTGAGCCATTTATCGAACGTTTCGAATCATATAAAAATCAGGTCAATCGTGTGCGACTATTGCGTGAAGCATTGGCGCATTATTTATCGGATGTACTCAACACGCAGCAAGAACTCCGAGGATTCTTCGCAAATTGGTACATTCAAAATGCGGAACGATTGCAACTCTGGAATCAGAACGTGTCCGATCGTCAGGAAGTTGCCTATCGCTGGCGTGAGATCAGTAAAATTTTGATCGATACGCATGATGGTTGCGAATTGCAGTGGTGCTCCAATGCTCGGTACACCGCGCCGATCTATTCCTTGCTCGATCCCTGGATGCCGGACCGTCCAAGCTTGAAAGGCCTCTCGGAAAATGAAGACTATGTTCTTCCAGATTGGGGCGTGCCACCAGACATTTCCGCCGATTTCTCTGATCTCACGATCGATGCAGATTCCATGCCGCTTCCTGTGCTTGATGTGACGCAAATCAAAGTACGTTTGCCACATCCTCCAACGGAATCAGGCTTCACCGGAGATGTGAACGATCTTCCGCAAAACATTCCAACAATTCCGGACGATCAACTCCTCCCTGTCACGGATATTTTCGGCGGTCTCGCACTTCCGCAGGTACATCTGCCTGATAACGCAAAGCTCATCGACGAACCACCACCACCCGGAGACTTCGGTCGTGTATATGACGTCCTTGATACGATTCGATTCACACTGGAACAAGCACAGCAAAACTACTGTGAGTTTACGCGCAGCATCGAAGCACAGAAGGACGGCGAAGATGAGCAAAGTCGTCAGTTCCGCAAGATCGTCCACACCGAATTCGATTTGCGTGAACGTGTTGGACGATTGTTTGCCCGCCGCGCACCACTCTGGAAGGAGGATTACATGGGCCGCGGTCAGCGCATTGCGACAGCGGAAGATCCCCGAGGAGTGGGCCCTGTCTGTGACGGACCGGATTGCATCAAACTCCCTCCGGAAAAATACACGACGTTCCGTTGGCACATCGAAATCACGCCAGGTCCGCAATTCATGTTCCAGCAAAAGGCAAATGAAGTTCGCGGTGATACAACGCCATTTGAAGAATGGGACAATCCATACGACAATATCCCCATCAAAAGTCTGAGAAAAATTCTGACCCCGATCGCACCCGTTCAGAACGACTTGTCCGTTCCGCGTACACCATGATCCGCACTCGATCACTTCTCTTGGCATTGATATTGCTCATGACGTGGGTCACACCGACGTATGCGCAACCGACTCCTGATACCTGCAAAACACAAATTGCAGATCGCATGCAGCTTCTGCAGTACGAATATCGTCGCGTTGTCTTCGGTAGCACCGGTAGTTCATTGTTTGACGGCAAAGCTGCCGTACTCAAAACAGGCGGCGTATTCAGCGGCGGCACGGTCTATGACTACCGCGATATCCCCGGCATCTTCGGCACCAAGCATCGCATGACATCGGAACTGATCGATCCTGCCACGGAATCGTATCGTGTTTTCCGCTGCAAGCTCCTCAACATGTGCGATGCCGTGACACAAAATATCCACGGACAACCCGGTCAGGTTCATCATTTGGGCTGCCCAATAGAAAGCGTGGAATATTTCGATCAGTGTGATTTTTCGGACGAAAATACCCAAGTCGATGCGCAGGACGTGATCGAATTCTGCGCGACCGCAGTCGCCGATACGCTTCAAGCTGAGAAGCAAGCACTCAAGCTCGCCGTGGCGTACGACTCCGGATATCGATCACTCGTGCAAGTAGCAGGCATGTTCGATTTCTTCCTGAAAGAATTCGCAAAGAGCGCGTTCTTGCCGATGCAACAAATGGTCGCCTTGCTCGGGAAACTGCATCAGATTCCATGTTTCCTCCCACATTGCGATCTTCCCCCTGACTCCGTCCTCGATCCACCAGAATGAACGCCCTGATTCCGTACTACCATCGGTATTTGGCGCTCATGAAACGGCGCCTTGGGTTGGAACCACGTGTTGCAGCATTCCTTTTATCGATCGCAGTTATTGCGGGCGTTACAGCTGGTGCGTGGATTGCAGCCACTGTCATTCGTGTCACGATTTTTGATGCGCGTGAAGCAGTGGACGTCGACCAATCGCTCGCATGTAGCGGGAAAGACACGCCATTTGCAGACATGACCGATTTCGAGGTCATCCGTCAGTACTATCAGCTACAAGTCTTTAACATGCTCAATGAACAAGAGAAGATTGTTCTTGAGACTGCGGGACAATGTAATGCCATTGATGCCGCCGGATTCCTACCGACATCTTCTCTCAATGGCTTTGCACAAACGCTCCCCGGTTGGCGCGGCGATATTACATTTGCATCCTTTGAGCCTGTTCTTCTGGAGTTCGCACGCGCCTACGAATGTAAGTTGCAAGAACTCATTGCCAACGCACGCGTTACCGTCTTAGAAGGTGATGACCTTCCCGATGAAGAACCGCCGGAAACCTACGATCAAGTCGAGTCACGCGTGAATACGTACGTACAAAAACTCGAAGAAGAAAAGACACAAAGTCGTGTCGCATTCGACCGCACCATGAACACTATTCGGTCATTCCAGATGTCCGCACCCATCATCAAAGAGTTGAAGTGTCTGCAGCTAGAATCGATCGATTTACGCAATGCCATGAGCCTCCTCTCCGATGCATCGAGTTGTATGCCGCGTATCTGGGATGCTGTGACGTCACTCCATGAACGTGCCCCCGAAGAAGAATGAGATTCCTTTTGAAACCATCACGGGCATTGCTTCTCTCAGCCATTCTCCTGGCTGCGACAGCGTCACATGCGTCAGCCAGTTGGGGCGAGGTCTATTTCAACTTCTACAACGCTGCAAAAGAAGAGGCACAGTTCCAATCGGATCTTTCTCCGGAACTGATGGAATACGTGCTCTCGACCATGAACAATAATCAGAATAATCCGATGACTCTTTCCGCATCCGACGTGCAGGCCGCACTTCGTGGAGAATTCTTCACGCTTTGCCAGAACCAATCTGAAACATACACATTGTCGCAATGTACCCAGATCAACGAAGACATTCGGTACCTCGTGCAAAGTGAGAAGGAAATTCAAGCGCTCGCAGATGATCTCCTCACAATTGCAAACAGCTCGGAGCTCGTCGCAGGTGATGAGGCACATCGTCCCAATTCCTTCGGCGTGCAGACCGCTGCTTTCTCTGTTATTTGGACAGGTACGGGCGCCAGCACACTGCAATGGCCGGAAGACGATGCCGTGCAAGATGCGTGGGACAATCTTGAGCAGGCTCTTCAAAGCGAAGGCAGCAACATCGAAAAAGTTGTGGCGCGATTCCACTTCGGACTGTTCCGCATCCTGCGTGAAGAACAAGCAGGGTGGACGGAACTGGAACCATATGGCGATCAAGTACGCTCGGCGCTGGAAGAGCTCGCAAACGTACTCGATATCACGCAAGACAATGTCGGCAAAGAAGATCTGGGTGAATACGCAACGCCGACAGTGTCCACTGTCAAAAACATTGCGGTCTGGGCACGAGAAGACGATATCGGATTAAATTTTATCTACCCCGAACATCAGCCCCGTTTCTCCGTCGAGATTCCCCGCGCCTATCCGATCTACTATTCCGGTGGCACGCTGACTGGCGGCACAATTCTTTCCTATCCGTATCGGTACAATGCAGAAGAGCTTCCTGAGCTCTCGGAAGAGAACGTGCGCAAAAACTTAGCGAGCCCTTTGTGTAGCCGTATTTCCGGTGCACACGGATATCTCTGTCGCTCGGTCGAAGATGCATCCAAAAACTGTCCGACTGTTCCGGACAATGACTTCGCCATTCATCTCATCACCTGCGGTGAGCGCGAAACGATCATCAACCCGGGCATCACTGTGTGCTCGGGCGCCAACTTGATGTCGCAGTTTGATGTACGGCTGAACGGACAAGTGGTGAAGCCTGCGCCAGGACAAAATCTTGAAGTCTGCACGCCGGGTACATTCACCACGTTCGATAGTAGCTTCGTGACAAACAGCTGCTTCGTTGGATTCTGCTTGAAGCAATCGTTCAATGAACACAGTTTGGTCGGCGGGCGAAATCCCATTGCCGTTATGGAATCCACATCACCGTATTTGAGTTGCATGCGCCCCGATCCACAACTTGGCATGCTCGGAGAATTACCTCCGGTTGCCGCGACGGTTCTGCCTCAATACATCGGACACTTTGCGGTCCAAGCATTCGATCATGAACAATGCGAGCGCACTGGTTCGCCTCCAGGCGTATCGGGCGTGTGTAAGTATCGTTCCAATCGCACGTTCGCGATGCCGTTCCTCAGTTTCCTCGCCTCACCGCTCAATGAAGGTCAACAAGCGCTGACAGATCAAGCACAGGCATTCTTGAAAGATGCTGCCACGGCAATCGGCCAGCAGTATGCGGTGAACCAAGCCGTGCCGGTCTACGAGAAGCTCATCAAATCACTCGCACAAGGTGTGAATGCAATCTCCGATGTCATTCTTGAACTGCAAGACGCGCCACTCTCAACGGTGGCATGTCCGTGGAGCGGCACATTATGTAACACGCAATGTAACGACGGATTCGATAACGACGGTGATGGCAAAGCTGACTTAGAAGATGACACCTGCGAAACGATCCAAACTCCATTCGAATGAAACTTCGATATCTTCTCCTTCCGGCCCTCCTCCTTCCGCAGCTTGCACTCGCCGCGGACCCACCACCGATTTCGCGCTTCACGGAACAGATCATCGATCGCGCGTTCGTCGGTACGCAATATGTCGAAGGCATTGCTGAAATCGATAACTGCGAAGATTTCGGCGTAAAAGACAACGCACTCATGCTGGCAGGCACGTACATCGGCACATTCATCGATACCGACACACTGCTCACGCGTCAGGCGGAATCACTCAAGAGTATGACAGTCTGTCAGCGATACGATTTGTATCTCATCGAACGTCAATTACGAAGCATGCAAGACCGCATCGGTGAACTTGCGAACAGCTGCAATGTCGTGGGCTTGAAAACGCTCGCCCAAGTGCATCAATTCTTGGCAGAAGGATATAAGTCCGTCATGCAAGGCGGACTCGATCCGATCTATACCGACTTCCGACTCCGTCCCGGATATTTCTGGTTCGGTGATCAGCCCAGTCCGGAGGCCGAAGTATGCCCATTTACAACCGATTACGCTGTCCCCGCGATCGTGAAGCAAGATGATGAAGTATGGAGCTATGGTTGTGACATCGAAAAGCTCGATTTCATCCTGGATCAAGACATTCCGGAAACATTGCGCAGCGAAGCGGAGCAAGAACGAGTAAAGAAAGAGAAGGCAGAATCGGTGAGCCAGGTTCTGTTCGATCAGCTCTTCCAATTCGAACAAATTTTCGCGGATCTGCTCCGTCAAATTCGCGGACCGGATGCCAATGTTCCGACGCCCCCTGAACAGGTCTTTTCAAACGGTCATCGCGTCATCCAAGGCTGCCGCGAGAACACGGATGAAATCCTGAAAGTGAGCACATGGAATCGAGAAGATATTCCGGTCGGTGTCGGACTCACGCCAACATATGACGGCTTCTCCATTTACAAAAATGCCTTCGCAATTCTACGTGATTTCACACGTGCTCGTTCCACCTTCGGATCTGAGCGACCGTTGCCGGAATGGATCAACACGCAAACAGGAACATTCGTTCCGATGTTCCCCAACGCCGGATTCATGGATGGTTGGAGAGGTGCCACTGCAGAACAAGATCGTCGTAGCGCCATCCTGAAAGCAGCCAATGCCGATGCCGTGCAGAAGATGCTCGACATTGCCAAGCCACTGCGCAGTGCGGTGCTGAAATTCGGTTACATCAGTTCCTTCCCAAAGCCAGATTCTGAAGAAAAAATTCCATTCTTTGCGAGCTACGTGCGTGACGTCGCCTACTTCCTCCGACGCTCTTGTATTTACAGCGCCTGCACACCATTGCTCGATAACATTCTCCGTCGCACCGTTGATCCAAGTTGCTTCCCATACGGTTCGCAACAGGACATCCGTTGCGCACATTACAAGTGTTTGGATTTGGAACGCCCGGACGAGTGCCCGGCCGACGAGTGGAATCCATAAAAAGAGGAGCTCCTTATCGGAGTTTATTAGGAACATAAGCATCGAAAAGAAATAAAATGAAGAACTCAGATATCCAAATCTGCTAAGATTTTCTCATGAAAATGCTTTTTACAATTATGGGATGGGTGGGCATCGTAGTTTTGGAAATTTTTGACTGGGACAATCCTACTCATTACGGTCGAAAACCCGATGAGGAGGCAGTTATCATTGTTGGTGTCATTACAATAACTATCACGATAATCATCGTTTCTGCTGTAGTGTATTCTTATCTCTTCTAATGATTTGAGCACCTTGGCGGAACTTATATTGAATCGGTATATTTGACAAAATATAAATTAAGTTATAATTTGCATATATGCTGCAACCGTTTGATGATCGAAGTCCTGGAAATCGGCAAAAGGAAATTGTGCATTCTCAAAGGGAAATGGATCCTCACTTAAAGGAAGTTCTTGATTCAGCAACATCAGATCATGTTTTTGATAGAGGAACAGGAATGTATGAAATGCTTATTACAAGTCTGGAGCATCACTTGAAAAACCCAAAAAATGCTCCATTTGTGTCTAAAATTCTGAATGCATTAGTTGAACTGAGAGACAGAGTAAAAATTGATCCTCTTCGCGCTAAAACTCGAAGGGAATTGCGAAAAGTCGATCCTCTATTGAATGATATTCTTGGTCCAAGAGGACCGATGGAGTTGGAGTAATTTTAGAGCTCCTTGTTGGACATTATCCAGCATTTTTCGATTAACTACTATGTTTCCTGAAAAAGCCCAAAATCGGCCCGTAACGCGTCAGGTATTCTGCTAGACTCGAAATCCCATGGATTCAAAGGATTTCGTACATCTGCACTGTCATTCAACCTACTCATTGCTGGAAGCGCTCCCCGCTCCGGATGAGATCGTCGAACGTGCCAAAGAATTAGGTCAAACTGCCGTTGGTTTGACGGACAAAGGCTACGCACACGGACTCATCGAATTTTATAAAGCTGCAAAGTCCGCGAAACTCAAACCTATTCTCGGTATGCAAACGTACGTCGCCGCACGTTCGCGTCATGACAAAGAAAAAGGAACCGATACGAAGAGTTATCCACTCGTGTTGCTCGCGGAGAATGAAGAGGGATATCAAAACTTGTTATCACTTGCGACGCTCGCAGCACTTCAAGGCATGTATTACAAACCACGTGTCGATGCCGAACTTTTGTCGCAACACGGCAAAGGTCTCATCGCATTATCGGGTCCGCTTTCTGGTGCATTGCCGCAAGCCGCACTCGCAGAAGATCGTGAACGTATGAAGATGCTCGTCGAGCAATACCGATCATTCTTCGGTGAGAACAATCTGTACTTCGAATTGATGGATTTACCGAATGTCCCAGGTCAAGCGGAGGCAAATCAACAGCTCATCAAATTTGGAAAAGAATTCAATGTACCGCTCGTCGTCGGTGGCGGCTCGCATTACTGTCGTATCGATGATGCAGAGGCACAGGATGTGCTGCTCTGCATTCAAAAGAACTCGCAAGTAAACGATCCAGGTCGATTCTCGATGCGTGACAGCGACCTTTCCATGCGCCCATTTGAGGAACTAGAGAAAGCATTTAGTCATGTGCCGGAAGCACTTGAAAACACGCGTGTGATTGCTGACCGCTGCAATGTCCCGATCGAATTCGGGAAATATCGCATTCCAAGTTTCCCCGTTCCAGAAGGAGAAACCGAAGCAACGCTGCTTGAAAAGCTCTGCGCGGCCGGACTCGAAACGCGCTATGGATTTACCATCGACAAGATTCCATCCGACAAACAATCGATCGTGGATCGCATGCAATTTGAATTGAATGTTATCAACACGATGGGCTTCGCCGGATACTTCTTGATCGTCGCGGATTTCATCAGTGAAGCGAAGCGACGTGGGATTACCGTAGGCCCTGGACGTGGCTCTGCTGCGGGCTCCATCGTGAGTTACCTCCTCGACATTACAACACTCGATCCGGTCGAACACGGCCTTCTCTTCGAGCGTTTCTTGAATCCGGATCGCATCTCGATGCCAGATATCGATATGGACTTCGCTGATACGCGTCGTGATGAAGTATTGGAATATGTGCGCGAAAAATATGGCGCCGATCACGTCGTCCAAATCTGTACATTCGGAACACTTGCTGCTCGTGCCGCCGTCAAAGACGTGGGCCGCGTCTATGGCGTTCCATTCACGGAGATGAACGAACTTGTGAAGCTCATTTCCGATCGTCCCGGTACAAGTTTGGACGAAGCACTCACATCATCCGAACTCAAAGCAGTCGTCGATTCTAGTGAGACCTATAAGAAGATCATCGAAGTTGCTTTGAAGCTGGAAGGCAAAGCACGCCACGTCTCTGTGCACGCGTGTGGTGTCATCATCACGCCACGACCAGCAGTGGAATACACAGCACTCCAGCGCGCACCGAAGGATCAGGACATCGTCATCACGCAGTACGGTGCCAAACCACTCGAAGCACTCGGTCTGCTCAAAATGGACTTCCTCGGTCTCAAAAACCTCACGATCATTCAGACTGCGCTCCTCATCATCGAGCGTTTGCACAACGTGAAGATCGACATCGCGCGTATTCCGACTGATGACAAAGATACATTCGCACTTCTCTCACGCGGTGAGACAACCGGTGTGTTCCAGCTCGAATCTGCGGGCATGCGTCGCTACTTGAAACAGCTCAAACCAAGCGCCTTCGATGACATCACAGCTATGGTGTCGTTGTATCGCCCGGGTCCGATGGAAAAGATTCCGGATTACATCAAACGCAAGCACGGTCAGAAAGAAGTGTCGTACATCCATCCAGACATGGAGCCGATTCTGGAGCCAACATACGGTGTCGGTATTTATCAGGAGCAGATTCTTGAAATGGCACGTGTCTTCGCCGGATTCACACTCGGTGAAGCTGACTTGTTGCGCCGTGCGATCGGAAAGAAAATCAAAAGCGAACTGGATGCACAGCGTGAGAAATTCATTCAGGGCACCATCGACAAAGGCTATGGCAAAAAACTCGGTGTCGCCCTGTTCGATGACGTTATCACGCCGTTCGCAAACTATGGTTTCAACAAGTCTCACGGTGCCAGCTACGCGCGTATTGCGTATGAAACCGCCTATCTCAAAGCGCACTACCCGAGCGAGTTCATGGCTGCGCTGCTCTCCAGTGAAAACGGTGACACCGAACGTATTTCCATCGAAATTGCAGAAGCAAAGATGATGGGCATTCGTGTGCTGCCACCAGATATCAACGAATCACTCGCGCATTTCACCGCATTGCCGGACGGAAGTATTCGTTTCGGTCTCACGGCTATCAAAGGTGTTGGCGAAAGTTCTGTTCGTCAGATCATCGAGATCCGCGATGGCACCGAAGGACAGGGCCAGGGTCGCTTCGCACACTTAGAGGATTTCGCAAAGCGTGTGCCAAGTAAAATTTTGAATAAGAAAACACTCGAAGCCTTCGCAAAAGCCGGCGCACTCGATTCCCTCGGTGACCGCGGAACCATCGTCCATCAGTACGAACGCATCATCGATTACTGTAAGTCTGCTGGAGACATCGGTGCATCGCAGACAGATCTCTTCGGCGCTATGGAAGCCGATACAGATGCAGCGAAGATCGCATTTGACCCAGAGCCACCTGCTACGAATACCGAGAAGCTCATGTGGGAAAAAGAAACATTGGGTTTGTATGTCTCCAGTCACCCACTTGCAGGACTGTCCAAATACATTGCGAAGAAAGCACGTCTCAGCGACAGCTTCACAAAGAAAGATGTGAACCGAAAAGTCACCGTCGCAGGCATCGTTGAATCCATCAAGAAAATGCGCACCAAGAAAGGCGAGACGATGGCCATTCTCACATTGGAAGATCCATCGGGGGTCATGGAAGTGACACTCTTCCCACGCACGTATGCGCAGTTTGCGGAAGTCCTCGAAAAACCCGACACCTTACTCGTCGTTGGGGGCACGCTCGACTTCCGTGGTGGCCAATTCCAAGTTCGCGCCGATGCCATCAAACGCGCTGTCCTCTCCGTGATGGCTGAGAAAGCGAAGGCTGAAGGCTTCTATGACGAAGAGGAGGCAAAGAACGGCATCGTACGCCGACGTGAGCAGACTGAGGACAAGGTCGATGAAGTCGATGAAGAAGGCAACGTCGTGGCTGGGACAACTGTCTCCGTTGCCGAGGTTGCACCAGTCATACAGGAAGATGGTTTCCTTGGTCCGATCGCCGTGTGGATGCTTGCAGGCATGGACCCCGCGGAAGCATTAACGCAGCTTGGTCTCGAGGCACCTGCTCCGACGGATTCTGCAACGCGCATTTCCATTCATACCGTGACACTCCCGGCCAGTGCACCAAAACAACTCCTCATGGAACTCAAAGAAGTCTTTGAATTGTTCCCGGGTTCACAGAAAATCCAATTGCAGATTGGCAGCCGTATCGTGCCTGTTCCAATGACGGTCACAGTCTCCCCGATCCTCGAGAACCGCATTGAAAAGGTCCTAAAAAAGTATGCAGTGGAGTTGCATTCAGAAGTGTAATCAGTACACTTCGTGCACTTATGACCAAAAAGCCCCGCCACTGGATCGCAACGATGAGTGAACAAGGCCGTATTACGGTTCCCAAAGCCGTCCGTACGAAGTCCAAGAACGCCGTCTACTGGATCATCCGTCCAAAAAAGAACGGTTTTGAAGCCATGCCGCTGAAAGACTGATGCAGATTCTTCCTGCGGAAACCGGCATCGAACAAGCCGTCGAGCATCTTCGACGTGGTGGCCTCGTGATACATCCGACCGAGACGTGTTACGGAATCGCCTGTGATCTCTCCAATCTAGATGCAGTGAAAAAATTATTCACGCTCAAGGCTCGCCCGGAGACGCAGCCCGTCAGCGGACTTTTTGCGGATCAAGCGATGACCGAAGGATATGTAGAATGGATAGATGGAGCCCTAGATTTAGCGAAGAAACATCTGCCAGGCCCTCTCACCATTGTCCTTCCTTTAAAAGGCGTACTCTATCCACTGCCATCAGACGCTGCGACGACAATTGGCGTGCGTATTTCATCGAATGCAATCGCATCCGATCTTGTGAAAACATGTGGCAGACCGATCTCTACGACATCAGCCAACCTGCACGGACAACCAAATCCGTATTCCGCAGAAGAGATCATTGATCAGTTCAAAAACACCGATACCACGGACGTACTTCTTTTGGATGGAGGAACACTGCCCGCAGCGCCTCCTAGTACCGTTCTTCTGTTTCAAAATGGGTCGTGGGAAGTTGCCCGAAAAGGGCAAATCGGCTAGAATGACAGACCCTATGAAGCAGAACCTAAAGCTATTCTACGATCATCCAAAACCGGAAACGCCGGAAGAAAAATCCGTGCGTATCGAACGTGAGGTGAGAACGGCTGATTGGAAATTGCGCGAATATGTCGAACATCACATTTGGCGACTCCTCCCAAATATTTTTCATGAATACCAAGAGAAGCCAAATGGGCAGGTTGTGCATGAAGAAATTGATCAGGATATGCCGATGACAGACTAATCTCTTGCTATAGTAAAACTATGCACTGCCCTCGCTGCAAATCGGAAACGACGTCGGTCATCGACTCACGTTTGAGCGAAGACGGCCGTGCCGTGCGCCGTCGTCGTGAATGTGACAAGTGCGAGCATCGCTTCACCACCTTTGAGCGTCAGGAGCTTTCCACGCTTATCGTCGTAAAACGTGATGGTACCCGTGAGCCCTACAGTCGTAGCAAACTGGAACGCGGCATTTGGTTAGCCTGCACCAAGCGTCCTGTCAGCCAGAAAGACATCGCCGATATGCTTTCCACACTGGAAGACAAATGGGGCGCGAACAAAGAAGAAGTCAGCTCACAGACAGTCGGCAAAGATGTGATGGTCGCACTGAGCAAGCTCGATAAAGTCGCCTACATCCGTTTTGCATCCGTGCACCGCGAATTCAAAGACGTCGAAGAATTTAAAGAAGAACTCGGAAAGCTCTTCAAAAAATAATTACTACTCCATTTCAGACTCAAAATAATCGTGCGGTAACCCTTCAACGGGTGGCTTCATCCCTGTATGTTTCATGAATTCTCCCACAAGCAATTTTAGACGAGTCTCTATTTCAGCTCGCTCCATACGCACTTTCGTCTGAGCAAGCTCTGCTTGCGCATCACGAATTTCCTGCGTTTTGATCCGCATGTATTGCGTATTTGCCTTGATCAAATTATTCATTTCCATAAGTAAAATAGTTATTTGCTCAGCTGAATGTGTACCATATTTTCGCGTACCAAATTGTCTGTTCGACGTTCGATTGCACTTTCGAGAATATGAAATTGCGCATCTGGGAATGCACCTTTTTCAAATCGAGCGCGAATATCAAGCGATACATTCGTTAATTCTTGCTGGGAAGTTGCAGCTGCGATGCGATTGAACTCAGCTGAGAGCAATCCCTTCTGGCATGCATCAAAAAGAGCCTGCAACTCATTTCTCTGATCTGAACTTATCTGCATTGTGTTTACAGCTTGATTAATGGAACGACGTACTTCTTCTAAGTCATTCATATCATCGATCACCTGAAGAGCGATCTTGATTTCTTCGTAAACCAAAGATGGATTGAGAGATTCGTGAGACATAGAATTGGAGAAAGCAATCATAGTTCTTTACTATTAAATAGTAATAACACAATTCTGTCAATATTTGAAATCACCTACACTCCGTATGCGTTCTTCTCTATCCTAAGCGCCATGTTGAGGACGCATACCTGTGGCGATCTGAACGCTGATCACGTCGGCAAAACCGTCGTGCTTTCAGGATGGGTGCATCGCCGTCGTGACCATGGCGGACTCATCTTCATCGATCTCCGTGATCGCTATGGTTTCACGCAGATCGTGTCCGATCCGGAGAACAAAGCGATCTTCAAAATTGCAGAGAAAGTCCGTCCTGAATGGGTCATCAAGATTGAAGGCACAGTTCGTAAACGTCTAGAAGGTGCAGAACGCACCGACAATCCGACAGGACAGATCGAAGTGCTCATTAGCTCGTTTGAAATTTTGAACGAAGCCAAAACACCGCCATTTGAGATCGATCAAGATAAAGAAGTGAATGAAGAATTGCGTTTGGAATATCGCTATTTGGATCTGCGCCGCGAAAGTATGCAGAAGAACATGATCATGCGTCACAAGCTGCAGCAAGCCACGCGTAAGTTTTTCTACGATCGTGATTTCCTCGAAATCGAAACGCCGATTCTGATTAAAGGCACACCAGAAGGCGCACGCGAATATCTCGTTCCAAGTCGTGTACACAAAGGAGAGTTCTACGTGCTTCCACAGAGTCCGCAGCAATTAAAACAGCTCACGATGATCGCAGGACTCGACCGCTACATGCAGATCGCTCGATGTTTCCGTGACGAAGATTTGCGCGGCGATCGCCAGCCGGAATTCACACAGATGGACTTGGAAATGTCCTTCGTCGAAGCGGAAGATGTCATGCAATTAAACGAAGAAGCACTCACGTCACTCACGAAAGAACTTCGTCCTGATGTGAAAATCAAACAATCACCATGGCCTCGTTTTACGTATGAACAAGCCATGAATCTGTATGGTTCCGATAAGCCAGACATTCGTTTCGATCTCGCATTCACGGATGTCACGGAGCTTTGCAAGGATGCTGGATTCTCCGTCTTCGCCAATGCTGTGAAGTCCGGAGGCGTCGTGAAAGCGATGCGCGTTCCAGGTGGATCTGACTTCTCACGCAAAGATATCGACGAGCTCACGGAGATTGCAAAAATTTACGGAGCCAAAGGACTCGCGTGGATCAAAGTCACTGCGGAAGGATTCGACGGTGTCCCGGTTACCAAACTCGGTGACGATCTGACGAAACATATCGGAGCCCTGTGCAAAGCCGAAAAAGGCGATCTTCTTCTCTTCGCTGCCGATCAATTCGACACTGCATGTGTCAGTCTTGGTGCTGTACGCACGGACATCGCACGTCGTAAAAATCTTGCCGATCCAAAACTCTTCGCATTCTGCTGGATCACGGATTTCCCGATGTTCGAGAAGGACAAAGAGACTGGTGATCTCGTTGCGATGCATCACCCGTTCACACGTCCGAAAAAAGAATTCGAAGCATCACTCACGAGCGATCCGACAGCAGCAAAAGCAGAAGCATACGACGTCGCATTGAACGGGTATGAAATCGGCGGAGGATCGATCCGTATTCATGAGGAGAAACTTCAGAAGAGTGTGTTCGATGCACTTAAGATTTCCGATGACGATGCTGAGAAACGTTTCGGCCACATGCTCAATGCATTTAAATTTGGTGCACCACCACACGGTGGAATCGCATGGGGACTCGATCGCATTGCGATGATTTTTGCCGACGCACCGAACATTCGTGAAGTGATCGCCTATCCGAAGGATCAGAAAGCGAAAGATGTGATGCTCGGCGCACCATCCATGATTCCTGAAAAGCAGCTGTCAGAGCTAGGGATCAAGGTTTTGGAGGAAGAATAAACATCGTCAGAAAGCCATTTTTCTGCTATACTGGGGAGAAATGGATCCACAGCGAAAAGACCCGGCACAACCAAATGATTTTGAGGCGTCCGCTGCGAAAGCGCGCGAACATTATGCCGAAACCGATCGCATCAGAAATGAACGCCGCCAAGGAAAATCAGAACATCTTGAACGTGAGAAGGAAGCATTTCTTGCGGCGGAAAAAGAGAAGCAGATGAACACGGAAGAGCGAGAAGAGTGGTTGAAATCGGAAAAGAAGAAGCGTCAGGAGATCGAAGTCGATAAGCAGCGTCGAGACGCTGAGCTCGCTGCTCGTGATGTGGAAAAACAGAAGAAGGTCGAAGCTGCAAAAAAGCGTGAGGAGTACATGAAGGACTTGAATGATATGGCTCGCATGAAGCTTGCCGAGAAGCAGAAGAAATACGGCACGGATCGTTTGCGCGAAGACTTGATGAAGCAAGCTGATCAAGAAGAGCGCACGAAGCGTGAGCAATACGATCACGAATTACGCGATGCATTCATCGCTGCTGATGAAGTCGAAAAGAAAAAGAAGCTTGAGGTCGAGAACGAACGCAAGCGTGCACTCATCGAAGCGCAGATGATCCTCGATCGCCATGTGAAAGAATTAGCGGAAGTACAGCACGCTGGCTTGCTCATGATCGAAGAAGAAGAGCGATCGGCTATGCAAACCATCGCACGGGGCCGCAATGCCCCCGACGTTGCGAGAAAGATGAAGATTGACGTCGCAATCCAGTCGCGCCAGAAACGTGCAGCCTTGGACCGGGAATTGGAACAGAAGCGTAGCAAGTTGGAATCGGACTTCCGAAATGAGAAGCAGCGCATCGATACCGTCGCCATGCGTGCCATTCAGGCGAACGAAGCCGATGCTCGTCGCGTAAAAGCGGAAGCCGAGACTGAGCAGCGCAGAAAGATGCACGAAGCGGAAACGATTGCTGCACAGAAACGCAGCGAAGCCAGACGCGCCGAGCTATCGTAAGCTATACTGCGGCTATGCCGGGGTGGCGAAATGGCAGACGCGCCAGTCTTAGGAACTGGTACCCGCAAGGGTATGGAGGTTCGAGTCCTCTCCCCGGCACCACGTACAATTGTTCGCTGCGCTCACAATCACGTGGCGCCGTCATTCATCTTATGAAGGCAACTTCCCCATCGGGATGCTGAATCCGCCTGGAGCAGGCTGACTAGCGGTGTTTGTTGCAGGAGCAGGTTCTTGCACAGGTGTTTCCACGGGAGCAGATGCTGTGTTCACCTCTGGCGTGACACCTGCAATTGCATTCATGCCTTCCAAGTGTGTCATGGGTTCAACGCCAGCGATCTTGTTCATGCCAGTAAGGAAATCGACGGGTTCCGCTTTCACTTCTGGCGCATTCGATTCATTGACTGTCTGAAGCATATCCAAATGTTTCTCCATTACTTTCCCAAGCTCTTCATCAGAAGTGGCGATGAAGAAAGGTCCATCACCCTGCAGCATTTTAGAAAATTGCTGTAATTCTGGAAGATTTTCCACTTCTTTCTTCATCAATTCCGCCATGTCTTTTGGAATTGTAAGTGTTAATGTTTCCGGTTCAGCTTTCAACATGGAGAGCATTTCAGCTGTCATAGTTTCCATCAACGCCTTCTCTTTTTCATATCCTTTCAAAGGCATTTTTTCGAACACAGCATGAATTTCTGCCGCAAGTGCATCCTTATCGGCAAGTTTTTCAAGTCCTTTCTTCGTATCCTGAATTGAATCGACATCGGCTTTCAGTGCAACGCTTTCAGCATTCAGCGCGTCGATTGATTTCTGATTTGAAGCGATCTGCGTATCGATGTCTTTGAGCTGTGTTTCGATCTGTGTTTTACGCTCAAGAGCAGTTTTGCTTTCCGGATCAGTGGCAGTTGCATCGACTTTGGACAATGCGCCGAGCTCAGCTGTAAGCGCATTTTTCTGCGCACCCAACCCATCATTACTCTTTTTCAAGGCATCTTGCTGGTCAGTTTTTTCTTTGATCTGACCTTCTTTTTTGGTCACGAATTCCGTGACGGTCGCAGGTTTTTCTTTCGTGCCCATGTCCGTCAATTCTTTCTTGATTCGCTGTTCGCGATCTTGCTTCGATTCGTTTGCATCAATTTTTTCTTTTGGTTTCTCTGCCGAAGCGACTTCTGCATTCTTGAACAATGAGCCGTCGCCCATGCGTACAATGAGTTCACCGATCAACGCGATACCTTCCAGAATTGCTTTCGTGCGCTCTTTCGAATCACCACTCTTCACTTTTTCAAGAACGCTTGTGAAGCGATCGGAAATATCATCGATGTTTGATTTTGGCTCATCTGTGGGCTTTTCAGCTTTTCCTCCTTCTGTTGTAGCAGCGGTTTTCACTTCAGGTGTGCCTCCGGAAATCTTATTCATTTCCGCAGCAAAATCGACAGGTTCAGGAGCTGGAGCTGGAGGAGGCGCAATGTTATCGGCGCCAGAAATGACATTTATTCCGTTTACAGCGCCCGTTGCAACAGCTGCTGCCTCCGGCGCTTTATTGATCGTTTCCTGAGGCAATGCCTGTTGCATGCTCACAATCTGCGAACGACGCGACTGCATTTCTGGGATGAATCTATTGAGCTGATCTACACGTGGTGAACCCGTCATTGCAATCGCGCTCAATTCCGGACCGGCCAGACCTAAGTAGGTATCAATTGCCGTCAAAATTTTCTGAAGGTTTTCCTTCGAGTATCCGCTGATTTCTGCATCACCTTCAAATTTCTTAATATCGAAATAGGCTTTGTCGGTCGCATTATCTTCGGGGGTTTCTTTTTGTTCAGATGCTACAGGACTTTGTGGCTGTGTTTCTGTCGCAGCAGTTTTTGTTTCTTGTGTATTCACTGCCATTTCACCCTGCTTCGCAGCAAAGGCCGGATAGCCCGGACCAAATTCTGCCTGTGCAGCAGCTTCTGCAGCCGGGTTCTCTAACGTGGCTGTGCCCTGAGCAACAACCTTTCCATCTTGCGTGACAGTGACTTCCACATTTCCAACAGCTTTCTTCGCATCAGCTTCGATCTTTGTGAGTTGCTGGTCTGTAAGCTGTAAGACAGCGTCGCCTTTCTGCACATCTTGTTTCTGCGTGTCAGCTGCTTCCCCCAAGTGATTCAATTGCGAGATCTTCTCATTCGCATTGAGTGATTTCTGCTCTTCCTTCACTTCTTGTACATCTGGAACCTGTGGCTTGATTTCACCACCTTCTGCAAAGTGGAGCAGACGGGCTTCGCGTGAATCAAACATAGAGAAGAAAGTGCGCATACTTACGCTTGGGAAGGAGTATTGATTGCAGCATCGATATTTTTCATCTGTGTGTCTTCATTGATTGTGGCTTCCGCTTCTGCCCATGCAAATGCATCGACTTTGTACTGCTTAATTTGCTGACGCAATTGTGCGAGGTACACCTGGTACGCCTCGTCATATTTTTGAAAAGCGTCACGGTACCGATCGAGTCGGACACGCTTCAAACCTTCCGTTTCAAATCCATACTTCTGCTCAAGCAGCGGAATTTCTGATGAAACGAGTTCCGGTTCGATCTTACTCATGATGGAGTCGTATAATTCCGTGCCGTTTTTAGGCAGTACAGGACGTGCAGGAAAGGACGTATTCGGCATTGGGTGTTTGTGTTATTTACTACTATTATACTTTATTTTCTACTTTTTAGCAATCCCTCCGCTATCAAGGTACAACATTGGGTTTTTCTTCACGCCATTCACGCGGACTTCAAAGTGCACGTGGATACCTGTAGCGCCGTACACGAGCCCTGTACGGCCCATATCCGCAATTTGCTCCCCACGCGCAACTTCATCGCCTACTTTTACATGCAACACTTTATTGTGCGCATATAAGGTCACAATCCCATTGCCATTATCGATTTCGACCACGTTTCCATAGCCACCGTTCCAGCCGTTATCTGCACGAATCACTTTTCCAGCGGCAGCAGCAAGCACTGGTCCTCCGAAGCCACCCTTGCCGTCACGTTCTTGCATATCGAGTGCGAAGTGCGATGAGCCGAAGTACTGCGTGATGTAACAACCACACGGACTCTGAAGAATGCCTTTGCCAATCGTGCTTTCATAAATTTGTCGACGTGGTGGAATCGGTTTCACAGGTGCTGCTGATGAAGACTGCTTTCCTCCGGTAGCCGCAGGCGGAGCAGATGTATTTTGCTTTGGAGTCGTTGCGATGACTGTCGGCTTTGTGACGATCGGCTTGCCACCCGGAATGATCAGCTGCTCACCCGCACGCAGGTACCCGTCTTTAATGTCGTTCTGTTGTGCGATGAGTTCCACAGGCACGTCGTACATTTCGGAAATGCGAATCAAGTTCTGGCCGCGTGCGACGATGTGCACCATGCCGTCGACCGGCAAGATCAGCAGTGATTGCCCCGGTTTGACACCCGCATTGTCATCCAGTTTGTTTGCCCAACGAATCGTTTCTACTTTGATCTTATAAAGCTTCGCAATCGACGTAATAGATTCACCACTTTCTACTGTGTGATAAATCCCTTCAGCATACGCGAGACGTGAACCTTGTTCCGTGAGTGATGATGTCTTCATCAGGAATCCATCTTCCACCAGCAGGAACTGCATCTTTTCTTCTTCTGGTTCTTCCGCAGCGAGAGAGCTCGTCGGAACGTACGGCGGTAAGAATAGTGAGATCACGAAAATGCCTGCACATGCGAAACGCACTCTGAGAGACAGCCAACGCAAAACCGGAGTCCGGTGTATTCGCATGGGAGAAGATTAGAGAACAGAAGGAATGAGAGCCCGCATCATTTGCGAGGCGTCATTGTAGCGGTTACTAGATCCCAGGAGTACTAAAAGATAGGCACGATTTCCTTCGCGGAACAGCGTGATTAAACACTGTCCTGCAGCGGCAGTTGTCCCTGTTTTCACACCTTCTACGTTGACGCGCGACTTTAAGAGTTCATTCGTCGTCACGAGCGGAAATTCCTGTCCATCGGCGCTGACAATCACCGTACTTGGAGTATCCACGATCTGTTTGATCAACGGTTTTTTGATGGCTGCTGCGGCAAGCCATGCGAGATCTCTTGGACTACCGTAATTATCCGGTGCGTCAAATCCGGCTGGATTCTGGAAGTGTGTATTCGTCAGACCAAGTTGTTGCGCACGCACGTTCATCTTTTCGACGAACGCATCGGCGGATCCGCTATCAAACACGGCGAGAGAGTACGCAACATTATTTGCTGAGTGAATCAACATCGCTTTGAGAAGATCGCGTACCGTGAACACTTGTCCAGGCGTGACGTTCAATGTGCTCCCGTCGATGTATCCCAAGTCTTGAATCGTGACGCGTTCATCTGGACTGTGATTTTCCAAAATGATGATCGCAGTCATGAGTTTTGTCAGGCTGCCGATCGGGCGTGGTGTGTCTGCATTTTCTCCGAAAATTTTCTCACCACTGGTGAGATCAAGCAGCATCACTCCCGATGCAGATGTGGCTGGAGACGTGAACCCAGAAACGGACGTTGGAACCGCCACAGAAAGGAGTTCCGTACTAGGCAGTGGCTTGGCTGCTTCCGGTGCGGCGATTGCCGCAGGGAAAAGCCCAAGAAGGAGAATAGAGGCGAGTGCGCGGATCATTCGAAATGTGAGGCGAAAAGGTTCCCGCGAATCGGGGCGCAAATGATTGAAGCGATTGTAGCGCAAGTCAAGACAAGCTCAGTACTTTTTCACTGGAAAACCACCTTATCTGCAAGTCGCAGATCAACGTACTTTTTTACCTGATTCAAGCTTGTTGCGCGCAAAAATTCTCGTAGGCGCTGGAATTGTTCATCCATCGGTGTTGCTGCATCAAACCAGAAAGATTTTCCTTGGTTCTGCAAATGAAATTCATTCGCACGTACGTAGACGGTCATCGCGGTCACAGGCGTTGCGAAAAATTCTTCTAATTCATCACGCGTATCAAATAATGCTTTCATAAATTCCGGATCAAGTAAGAACGAACGATGGTCCGGACGAACCGCCCAGTCGAGTATTTTGATGACGGGCAATGGTTCGTTATCCAGCTTTGCCGGCGAAACGACGACATATCCTTTCGCGGAAAGATACGTATAGCCACTGGAAGTTGTTGGCAAAAGAAAGCCACTTCCTACTTGTACAGGAGCCTCCCCAGCAATGGTGAGCTCGGCAATGAGTGGGTCCAGTGTGAGGCTTACTTCTAACGTCGAAGGGTATGTTTTATTGATCGAGACGCCCGTGATATCCGCAAAATTTGGCATCAACAAATTTTCTACCTGACCACGCGTGACGAGAAAGAGCCGATGATGAAAAAGCGGTGAGAGTGCGCGTTGAATTTCTTCGGTATCCAAACGGGTGTCTTCGCGCTGTACGCGAATTTGTTTAATGTCGAACAGTGGTGAGAACACCAAAATACCGATACCGACAACCATGATGACGGTCACGCCACCAATCGCCCATATTTTCAATTCAGATAGCACGACTTTTCCGACTTTCATGGAGCGTCGTCGCCAAAAACTGAAGATTTGGTGCCGCTTCCGCACATTCTGCTGTGTGCGTTTTTTTCGTACCAACGTGCGTGTATATCGGCTGACCGGACGGTTGTAGCTGCGCGGTAGCTTGCGGGGGGATCTGAGAGCCATCGGAGACAGCAGTGTAACAGATCGGCTCCTTCGGTATGCTCTCTTCATATGAAGACGGCCCTGATCGCCGATTGGCTTCCTACGTTTGGTGGCGCAGAACATGTGCTGGCATCCATTCGCAAACTTTTTCCGGATGCGCCGATCTTCACGACGGTCGCAAAGAAAGAAAAACTCGGACCACTCGCGACTGCGGATATTCGCACATCGTCATTGCAGAAGTGGTATCGATTACTTGGTCGTCATCAGTATTTATTACCGTGGATGCCACGCACGATCGAAAACATCAATCTCTCTTCATTCGATCTCATTCTCAGCTCCTCACATGCCGTCGGGAAGGGCATCATTCCGCCGAGTCATGCAGTACACGTCTGTTACTGCCATACGCCGATGCGCTACGCATGGGAGATGGAAGGTGAGTATTTGAAAGATTTCAAACTGCGCGGTCCGCTGAAGTGGTTCGCACAGTCACAACTCAAAAAATTGCGCCGATGGGATCTCTCAAACAGCAAACGCGTGGATGTCTTCATCGCGAATTCCAAAGAAACACAATCACGCATCAAAAAATTATATAACCGTGACAGCGTGGTTATTCAGCCACCAGTCGATGATCGTTTTTTTGTGCAGGATCTTTCTTCGGTACCCAAAGAAAATCATTTCCTTGCGATCGGCCGCTTCGTTCCGTACAAGCGATTCGATCTGCTGATAGAAACGGCGAATGCGTTGGGATTCCCCTTGAAGATTATTGGTCGCGGGGATGATGAAAAACGTCTGCGAAAGCTCGCAGGACCCACAGTGGAGTTCCTTGGGTTTATTCCTGACGAGGAATTGCCACGTCAGTATATGGCAGCTCGAGCCGTGCTCTTCCCGCAGTTTGAAGATGCCGGCGTTGTTCCGTTGGAGGCCCAAGCAAGTGGCACGCCCGTCATCGCATTTGCGAAAGGTGGCGCACTGGAAACAGTCATCGATCAGAAAACCGGATTGTTCTTTGCAGCACAAACACAGGACGCACTCAAAGATGCACTCGTGCGATTCGATAAAAGTTCGTTTGATCCAGCAGTTATTCGCGAGCATGCGCAGCAATTTTCTGAAGCACGGTTTTTGGAACAGACGAAGAAAACGATTGATGACGCGCTTCATACATTCGGACGATGAAGATCGGATTCGAACATCGTTTCTTTTTTCGCGATGACTCGGTTGCTGATGCGATCGACGCTGCAAAGCGCATGAAAGCCTCAAGCATTGCATTTCCGAATCAGGTTCACGGAAACCGTACGATCATCATGCGTGAATCATCACATGGTGTGATCGATGCGGATGGCATCGTGGCCGATGTTCCTGGGCTCACACTTGCGATTCGCTTTGCGGATTGTCAGAACTTTTTGATTTACAGTAGACAGCAACATGTACTGGGATTGCTCCACGCTGGATGGCGCGGACTCGCCGCACACGCGATCGAAGAATTCTTTCGTGTTCTTACAAATGAATGGAACATCGATCCGAAAGATACGATCGTCATCGCAGGCCCATCACTGTGCAAGAACTGCGCTGAATTTTCTGATCCTCACAATGAACTGCCCGCGCATCTGCATCCATTCATTGATGGGCGATGTGTTGATCTGATTGCAGCGGCAGAGCATGTATTCGACACGCTTGGTATTCCGAAAGAACAGCGAGAACGACATCCAGACTGCACCAAATGTAATTTGGTATCGTACTGGAGTCATCGCGCGATGAGCAACGAAATGCCCAAAGAAAAAAATGTACATCGCAATTTCCTTCTCGGATATTTGAGGTAAGATGAGTACCGTCTCGACGATTCGTAAGTGCGCTCATTGCTTTTTCTCTATTACGTCTTAAAGGGAGGCCTAATCTCACCCGCTCGCGGGCGGGCGATGCGGTCACCCACCTGAGAAATCAGGGGACTAGCAGAGATGCACGACGGTCGTCTTGATAATGCGTGGGTGAAACCTACGGTTTCCCCCACGGACCCTCTTCCCTTCAAAGGTGTCCTCACAAGATTGGGCCCCGCGAGACCCACTTGTTCGGACGTTCTTTTTACATGAGCGCGGGTAGCTACCCGCGCTGGACGATCAATATTCCCCGCAGCTGTGATTCGCAAATCGCAGTACGGTGACGCAGTCGCCGTTTTTCGGAGCATTTTCAATACCTAAATTTATATGCACGCTATCCCTTATATCTTTTTAGAAGCACCCACAACAAACAAAGAAAAGGCAGCAAGCCCAAACTTATGGAAATAAGCAAAACTTCTGATCGTGCAAACCAAAAAAGAGATCCTGCAGCCCCACATGCAATAAAAAGTAAAAAAAGCGTCGAATTTCTGTTCCAATGACGAGCGGCTAACCAGAAAGACAAAAAATTTATGGCTATGATGCCCGCCAGCATTAGCACCTCAAGGCCCACAATAACTATTCCTGTCATCGGATCCATCGTTGTGAGTCTAGGGAGAAGAGATGATAAGATCAATCGTATGAATCTTCAGGAACGCATCGCACAGGCCAACAGTCAGCTCGCAACGTATGCGATTCCGCATCTTGAGAGTCGTGATGCGCCGGATACACCGGATGAAACACGATTCCCCTTTCAGCGTGATCGTGATCGCATCATTCATACGACAGCATTTCGCCGCTTAAAACATAAGACACAAGTGTTCGTCGCGCCATACGGTGATCATTTCCGCACACGCCTCACGCACACACTTGAAGTGGCGCAGATCAGTCGTGACATCGCACGCACGCTTGGACTCAATGAAGATCTCGCCGAATGTATCGCATTGGCTCATGATCTTGGACACACACCATTCGGCCACGCCGGTGAAGAAGCGATGAACGAATGCATGCAGCAGTTTGGAAAAACATTTGAACACAATGAACAAAGTTATCGCATCGTGACATTGCTCGAAGAGCGAAAGCCCGGTGTCTTCGGATTGAATTTGAACCGTGAAGTGTTGGACGGACTCTTGAAACATTCCACGCCACATGATCATCCGACCAATCCTGATATCCCGCAGCTTGGTCACGCACCGTCACTGGAAGCGCAAGTTGTGAACCTCGCCGATGAGATTGCCTACACCGCTCACGATACCGAAGATGGGCTTCGGGCAGGGCTCTTCCCGGAATCGAGCTTACGCGAATTAAGCATTGTGAAACGTCTGAACGGTGCGTCATCTATCCGCAGCAATTTGATTCATGTACTCGTGCACGATTTGTATCGCACCTTCGATGAGAACATGAAAAAGTTTGGCATCGTGACGTGGCAGCAGGTCTATACGACGGAGATGCCACTCGTTCTTTTCTCATCCGAGATTGCAGCCGACCTCAAACAAATCAGAACATTCCTCTGGGAGAAGATGTACATGACGGAACAAGTCATGACACAAGCCGAAGCAGGAAAAGCGCTCATCAAAAAACTCTTCAATGCATACATCGCTGCTCCTCCGGAAGAAGTGACGAAGCTGATGACACGATCCATCACGAAAGAAGACGCCGTGAAAGATTACATCGCGGGTATGACGGATACATTCGCGATCGAAGTCTCAAAACATTAATGCGTGTGTTGCTCACCGAACTTTGTGAGCCCTGGCCATGTTTCAAGATACTTGAGGGGATCCACGAGTTGGCCTTTGTAGCGTACGGCGAAGTGCAAGTGTGAGCCGGTCGTCATGAGACCTGCTCCCGGAGAGCCCGGACGTCCGCCGGAATAGGCCACAGGATCGCCGCGATCAACTTTGTCGCCCACTTTCGCGATGAAGCCACTTACGTGACCGTACACCGTCTCCAATCCGTTTCCGTGGTCGATGGTCACGTAGCTGTATCCAAGACCGTTATCTTTGACGACGCTGACCGTTCCCGCGGCAGGCGCCTTGATGACCGTGCCTTGTTCCACGGGAATGTCGACCGCATGGTGCGCGACACCGAAGCGTTTGATGTAGTCGGTATCTTCAAATGTTGCAGAGATTCCAAGCGTTGGTTTTGCCGGCCACGACAATTTCATGCCGATATCTCCGGTTTGTCCGGTATACGCGATACCTTGTGATTCCCAGATTTGCTCTAAGGATTTCTTGAGCAGTTCTTCCGACGCGCGTTTCTCTTTCAAGATCGCGAGCAATACTTTGCGGTTCTCAGACAGTGTTTCCTCGGCTTCTCCCCCGAATTGCTTCGCTTCTTCTTCAAGTTTCTGAATGTTGTATCGAAGAATTTCTTCACGACGTGACAGCACCGCTTGTTTGATCCGCTCACGATCCATGTCTTGTTCGGCTTCGACATTTGCCTGTGTTTCGGTTTGACCACCGACAGCATCAACGGCATCCACGGTTGGTGTTTCCTTCTCCCATCCGGTCGCAATGAAGACACCCATGATCAGGCCGATCACAAAGATCATGTACGCAGGGCGCGGAAACGGGATGCGGATTTCGATATGCATTTCTCCTCAGTATAGCGTTTTTTCGGCTTTTTTTCGAGCATTTGGCATGCAGAAGGGCTGGGATGGATATTGTAAAAAACTATAAATATGTTATAATAATATAAACACCCACCAACACACCTATGCAAGCCCTCCGATTCTTCGCTCTCACCTTCATGATCGTCGGTTCAGCGTTGTTTCTTTCATCCGGTGCCCAGGGCATCCAAGCCAAGATGGAAGACGAAGTCGTCATGCTCGTAAACGTGTATGCACCAAAGGACGGAACAGATACGTATACAGTCGAAACTCTCCCGGTCCACGGTGCTGCGTATGTTCCTGCGGCTAGTCGCTCTATGGAAAAGATCTCTCTCGCTATTCTCTTTATCGTCATTGGATACGCATTACATGTCATCGGTGAGCGCACCCCACTCCTTGCGATTCATTGGAAGAAATATCTTCAAGTTCGTGTGAAGCGCGTGAAGGCAAAGAAGCCTCGCCGCAGATAGGAAAATAACATTGCACTGCAGGTTTGAGGGGGATAGATTATCGCTCCTTATGGTTATTCTTTTGCCACGAATCGACGATCTCACGGGCAGTCCCGTTCTTGTAAATGTGCAGGACAAGATTGATATGGAGAGTACTTTACCGATGCCGGAAATTGTAGAAACGATTGATGACACGAACGATGCAATCGATACTCTTTTCTCCGATGAACTCTAGGAATATTCATCTATCGGTTGCATCGGAGATTGAGGCTCCTCACAAGCCGACAGTTCTTGATCATGAACGCGCACGCATCCTCAATCTCTTGTCAGAGGCAAAACTTTTGATGCCGACAGCAGAAGATATTGCTCGTTTTGGAAAAATTTATGACCGAAATGAACGCGACGGTAAGTATCGCCGTCGTAGCGTCAGAGAAATGAACGAGATGTATGACGGATATCGCGTTCTCAAAAGCACAGAAGGAGAGCCGCTCGGAGGTATTTCCATGGCAAGGCAGGATGAAGATACGGAATTCGGAACGATCTGGGCGACAATCGAAAAGGCCGGCATTGCTGCCAAGCTCGTTGAGACGGCAGTTCCTCATGTGAATGGCCGAATCATTGGTCTGACGCGTGAGTCCCGTTCCGCATTCTTGAAATCAGGTTTTATCTCTCGTGGATACGTTTCTGAAAATAGTGAGATGCCTGACATGCCAGAATTTATTCGATCGTATGATCTTTCCAAGCGCAAACTTGATCCTGAAATCTTTGTGTTGGATCGAACTACTGAAACGCAATAACAACGATACCGAGGATCACAAGCGTGACGGCCATCATGAGACGCGGTAAGGATTGATCACGTTCTTTAAAGATGTAATAGCCGCCGAGTGCAGCAAAAAGAATCGAGAGGCGTTTCACCGCGAGAACGTACGGCGCGGGTGCGAGGGCAACGGCTGCGATCGTAAAGACATCTTGGAACCACACAGTCAGTGCGAAGAGTGTCATGAACCCGACACGTCGCCAGCTCCATTTTGTCGTGAACCATTTCTTTCCGGCAACAACAGCGTTGAAGAAAAATCCGCCAGACAAGAACGCGCTGCTCATCGGGATGACATGCGGGAAAAATTTGTAGACCTCACGTGCCATCACAGTATTGATGCCGAAGATCAGCACACCAAAGAGAATGATCCACGGATACGGCGTCTTCCAGACATACCATCGGCCTTTGTACAGGAGCAGAAGCCCGAGCGTCGTAAGCACGATGCCAAGAATGCCGAGCAGCGGAAATGTCTCGTGAAAAAGGACGACGGAGAAGAACAGCGCTGCGATGGATGTGAGTCCCGTGAGCGGTTTAATAATACTGACTTCCACGCGTTGCGATGCGTACGTAAAACCAAGCAGAATGATGGGGCCGATGAACGTATTAAATCCCAGATAAAAAATCCACAGCGGCTCATGCCATGGAAAATCCACGACCCATGCCGAGTGAATGAGGACGATCGGACCGATCGCAAATTGTGCAGACGTAACGACTGCGACGGGGATACCTTTACTTGCTCTGGCAAACAGCCACGTCGCGGCATAGAGAACGGCCGATGCAAGCGCGAGGAGGATCCACATTGAAGATACTTCGAAAGAAGTGGCAGGCGCGGTAGGGATCGAACCTACGACCCTCGGTTTTGGAGACCGATGCTCTACCAACTGAGCTACGCGCCTAGGTCCTCTTCAGTATAGAGGAAAAAGGGCGTTTCTTCTCCCTATTTCTTTTTACCACCTCCGCGGTTCCCCCACTTTCGTGGCGGTGCATCGCGCTTCTTTTGCAAATGTTCGACAGCCTGTTCATGCGTGATCGTTTCAGGATCGAGTTTCTTTCCAAGCGAGGCATTCGTTTTCCCATCCGTAATATACGGTCCGAAGCGGCCGTCCTTCAGCAAGATCGGATTTCCTGAGACTGGATCCACGCCAAGTTCTTTCAGCGGTCCTGCGGCCTTCCGTTCCTTCGTCTTCGTGAGGAGATCTTTCGCAATCTCTTCCGTCACCGTAAACGGATGCATGCCTTTATCCAATGATGCAGATACTGTTCCAGCTTTGAGGTATGGACCGAAACGTCCGAGGTGCAATTCAATCGGTTCGCCATTCAAATCTCCAAGTCGCTTCGGGAAGGACAAGAGATGCTGAGCATCTTCAAACGTGACGGTATCGATGCTCATCTCAGGCATGAGCGATGCAGCTTTCGGTTTGTCTTTCTTTGGTGCTGGCGGATCGCCTTTCTTGCGGCGTGTCTTTGGCTTCTCTTCTTTCTCCCATGCGCCAAGCTGTACGTACGGACCGAATCGTCCAAGACGTGCGATGACCATCAAGCCTGTGGCTGGATCGATACCAAGTTCGCGAACTTTCACTGCATCTTCTTTCTTGATTTCTTTCGTCTTCAATTCCACGAGTGCCTTGAATGGTTCGTAGAAATTTCGAAGGAACGGCACGAGCTCTTCCTTCGCTTCCGCAATGTGGTCGAGCTTCTCTTCCATGTGCGCGGTGAATTGCAAATCAACGATGTCGGAGAAATGTTCTGCGAGCAGATCCGTCACCGCAAATGCGACGTCAGCTGGAGCAAGCTGCTTCCCTTCTTTCTTGATGTACCCACGTTGCTGGATCGTCGAGATCGTCGGTGCGTACGTACTTGGACGACCGATGCCTTCTTCTTCGAGTTTCTTCACGAGCGATGCTTCCGTGTAGCGTGCAGGTGGCTTCGTGAAATGTTGTTCTGGAAGAAGTTCTTTCAAGTTCAAGTTCTCGCCTTCATCAAGTGGTGGCAAGAATTTTTCTCCATCACCGGCTTCGTGTTCCTGTGGTGTGTCTTCATCGCGATCTTCCAAGTACACGCGCAAGAATCCGTCAAACAAAATCGTCTGACCAGTGGCACGGAAGGTGTAATCCTTCTTTCCTTTTGCAAGGATGTCAGCACCGACACGCTTGAGTTCTGCGCCTGCCATCTGTGTTGCAATCGTGCGGTTCCAGATGAGCGTGTAGAGCTTGAGCTGTTGTGTATCGAGCTGCGATGCGAGTGATTCCGGTGAACGATTCATCTCCGTCGGACGGATTGCTTCGTGTGCTTCCTGTGCGCCCTTGGACTTCGACTTATATTTTCGTGGTTCGGATAACACATATTCGCGACCGTACGTTTTTTCGATCATCTCTTTCGAATCATCCAATGCTTTCTGGCTCAAGTTCACGGAATCGGTACGCATGTACGTGATCAAACCTGTGTGACCCTGACCTTTGCCAAGGTTCACTCCTTCATAGAGCTGCTGTGCGACAACCATCGTTTGCTTCACGGAGAAACCAAGCTTGCGCGATGCTTCCTGTTGCAACGTTGATGTCGTGAATGGCGGAGCCGGCGTTTTCTTCAGCTCTTTCGTTTCGATATTTGCAACAGTGAACGTCGCACCATCTAAGTCAGCGACTGTTTCATCGGACTCTTGTTGATTCACTGGCACGAACTTCACACCTTCTTTCTCTTTCAAGTCAGCAGTGAAGGCTTGCTCTTTTCCTGTTTCCAGATTTGCAGCGATTGTCCAATACTCTTCAGCTTTAAATGCTTGGATTTCACGTTCACGATCCACGATCAATTTCACAGACACGGACTGCACACGACCGGCGGACAATCCGCGATACACCTTCTTCCATAAGAAAGGAGAGAGTGTATATCCCACGAGGCGATCCAGAATGCGTCGTCCCTGCTGCGCATTTACCAAATTCATATCGAGTGTCCTTGGATGTTCGATCGCCGCTTTAATCGCGCTTTCTGTGATTTCATGAAAGGCGATACGTTTGATCGTATCCACTTTTTTCAAACCAAGTGCCTGTGTGAGGTGCCACCCAATGGCTTCTCCTTCGCGATCTTCGTCGGTTGCGATCCACACGTCGTCAGCTTCTTTCATCGCTGCTTTCAAATGTTTGATGACAGTTTGCTTCTCCTTTGGAATGACGTACGTCGGTTCGTATTCGTTCTCCGTATCGACTGCGAGCGTGTTCGTCGGAAGATCACGGACGTGTCCCAT
>JALHMU010000002.1 GCA_022843885.1 Candidatus Peribacteraceae bacterium
TCTGGCTCGAATTAACCGCCACTAGAAGTGGTGCCGAACTCAAATTGATTGACACCGAACCCAAATTAAATGACACCAGCGCAAATTAAGTGACACTAGCGCAATTTAACTGACACCAGTGCTGGTGACCACGACAGAGTAAGGAAAACGAACGTTTCTTTGCCTTTTGCTGCACTCAGATCGCGATGTCCATAAAGTCACACTTTCAGAGTAAAGAAACTCGGTAAAGGTTTCATTTGCAAGATATACACTATATTTACAGCTTTTCTTACTTTTTAGAGACAATTCGGCAAATAAAGTCTTGAAAATCTTGCCGGAACAGCGCCAAGTCCTCCCCTGCCTGAATTACAGGACATTGTCAGTTAATTTGAGTTGATTGTTACTGAAAGTGCGCTGGTGTCAAATAATGTGAGTTCATTGGCAGTTAAAGTGGGTCCAGTGCACTTTATAGTGTCATTTATTGTGCGCTCAAATTTGCGATGATGTCACGCCTGAGCAATTACTATGTCACGCCGCTACAGTTAGTAGTTCAACCGTAAATTTGTCGACCCGAAGGCCAACTAGTTCAGCAATTCTTGGTTGAGCAACACCCATTTGTTTTGCCGCTTCACGTTGGCTCCAGTCTCGCTTTGAAATTTCAGCTTTAATAGCAAGGATTAGTTGAAGCCTCATGAGCAAAATCGCTGCATCCTGGTCGGCATAGCCGACCTCAGAAAGTTTCTGTTTGTAGACGTTAAGATCGTGCACTGAGCGCCCTTTGAGAGTTTGTGATTAAGCTGTGCTCTATACGTAATTACGTATCAGCTGGAGGGGATCGTTCTGAACTTGAACCGATGTTTCGTCTAGGTCTCTTTAGCTTTTTGGGCTCGCAGCTCGCGAGTGCCTGAGGCGCAATTAGATTTGGAAATAGGGACAACTGAGTATCGGTGGCAAGGGTTTCTGAACAAGGCTGTAAATCTGATTGGTTAATGCCTGAGACAACTTCTTTCAGAACGGAAATCGCCAAGTCTGGATAACTGTTGCAATCGCTGGTGATTACTTCGGTGCTGGTTTCTCCAGCAGTCTCAAGTGGCCGAATACTCTCTGCTGAATCGATAGAAGTATCGACTTCAGCTTCGACAACTGAGAGACACTCTGTTGCGACAGAAGTGTCTATATCGTCATGAGATATTTGTTCGACAAGGGCATCATCCGAAAACCAAACTAGTTCTGTTTCTTGATGCTCTGCATAATCAATTAATTGGGTAACTTCGAGCGCTTGATCACACTCATTGCTTGGTACTTCAACCGCTAACAACGAACTGATTGGCTCGTTTGCAGCGTTATCTAAAGCAACCGATTCCAAGAGGTAGTTGTTGCTGATTAAGCAATCTGGTAGCTCAAAGCTAGTCACTGTTTCAAGATTTTTGTTCACCATGCAGTCGGTTTCTGCTTGTGCAATTGCTTCAGCTGATTGAGCTACCTGCTCAAAGTTCACAGCCGAGCGACTCAGGTCAGAAAGGAATAGTGACAGAGCCGAATCGAGGGTGATGTCATCGCGGCATAGTTTCACTTGCAGTTGTTCATTCAACCAAGCAAATCCTTTCTGCAGTGGCAAAACGAGTGCAGTTTCGGAGGGATGAATAATCAGCGTGGTCAGTCCAATTTCAAAACCAAAATGATCAAGCAGATTACTCAGCAACTTATTTACGACGTCCGAATTCACTTTCTCGGTGAAAGAAAGATATATATGGATGTCCTCGGAACCAGAGGCCCTGTAGGGTTTTGGGGCAAGCTTATGCTGCGTAAGCATGTCGATCAATCGAGTTGCCTGATCGCTATCCGAATATACAGAAGTAGCCGGTATTGATATAACAGCAACGTTAGTAGTGTCATCAATCATGCAGGCTCTAAGATGTTGAGCACCGTCAGCAACAGATGCTGTTATTTCGTCGTCACTCAAATAATAGAAGTGACTCATCTGCCGCCATGTATCACTGTCGGCGCGCTTGAATAAGCTGCTTAAGCGAAGCGGAAATAGCTGCATAAATGCCTGCAACTGGGCGGCTTCTGCACCAATAGTCGCAACAAGAGCACTGCCTTGCGCACCATATATGGAACTAGTAATAATCTCGGGCTCGTTTCTAGTAGAAGTGGGATGGTCAGAAAAGTCAGCAAATTTGGACTTCGAATTCCTTATCCTCAGTTTTTTGTGCCGCTTTTTCCTTTTTACGGCACCACCTCTGGTGGTCTCGTGCAGCGATCCTAGGGCAAGTGAGCTGATTGATCAAGCCCTTTAAAGTGCAACCTGTGAGGTTTTTCGAACTTTGCTTAAGCTGAATATACAACAGATGGTTAATCAGCGCAACCAAATACTCCTAAAAAATATCATTCTGGTTGAGCAGTTTCAACTGTTTAATCAAATTCCCGAGAAAGAAACCCCTTGCGGCATTAAAGAGATGGCACCACAATTATTATCTGACACCACTGGCGAGGCACCAATTTTGCTTACGCTGACTATGCAAAACTGTTTATCCGACGTTAAATATTCTGATTTTGATCAATCAGATCAAGCAAACCTGGCAATACTCACCGATACGATAGCCCCAGCATAGCCACCGTATATACAACCATAGGTGGTGCCTGATCAATCAACTAGTGTATGATCAAGCAAACTTCCTTATAATGATTTGGTCGTAGTAGAGAAAGGTTGGACTCAAAATGGTTGATCAAGCAAACCTGAATATGCAGGAGCTTTTCCAAAAGGATGGTTTGGGCGAACTGCCAAATACATCCACACCAGTAGGTGAGTGGATGTCGGTCCAGGACGCCTCAAACGCTACTCGCATGTCGATGGCAACACTTCGCCGCTACATGAAGGCCAAAAAGCTTAGACACCGAAAGCTTGGACGAAGTGTCAACGCCAAAGTCGAAGTCTTCATCACTCCAGATTTCCTGCCTGATGAATCAGGAAACAGCGAAGCCCTCAATTTAGAAGATGTGGTCGACAACGCCGTCGACGCGGAACAAATCGATGGCTATTTCGGCTTTGACGATAATGATCAAGCTGATCAAGCATCCGAATCAACCATTGCTTGGTTCAGACAAAAACTTGACGAAAAGGATGACCTAATCCGAGAGAAGGATGCCAAGATAGAGCAACTCTTAAAAGAGCTTGCCGGCGCCAGCCACCGCAACGGCTATCTTGAATCAGAAAAAGAGCACTTCACACAGCGCCTGCTGCTCCTGGAAGACCGCCAAAGTAAGGAAACCGTCCAACCAGTCGAAGCGCCCCCAATTGAACCAATCAAGCCCGAGCCAAAGGGCGGCTGGTCAAAGGTGGCTAGCTGGTTTGGCGGAAATAGCTGAGTGCTCAAATCAATCACTCTTCACTGTTAGCAGGAGGAGTCTGATATGAGCTTTTATGTGTCGTCTATTCCAATATCCAAATACGGATAACTAAGAATAAGGTCGATTACAGCCTGAATTGGTTGGACTACTGCTAAACCGGAATTTTCCATTGTGTATATTAGTTCGCCCAAATTTGCGTCCTCTGTCAGTGTTCCGTTCTTTGTTTGATAAAGTGAAATAGGATCGCCAGCAAAGGAAATTTTAGACAGCTGATTCAAATGCGGTCGGTAAGCGGATACGAGGCCAATTAGCAACGGCTCTATCTGAGCGGGTATCCCCTCAACAGAAACCATTTCAGGTTTCACAACTACTGGTCCGCCACTATTACCAGGAAAATTTGCTGTATCAATCAAAAATGTTGTGCTTTTAGTCTCGAAATAATCTCGAAGACGGGCAACAATTCCAGCACGTACGATTGGATAATGCACTCCCTTTGAATCATTTTCTGCGGTCGTAAGACCCAATGGATAACCCATCACAAAAACCGAATCACCTTCTGACAACTGAAGGTCCTTCAATTTAACAAAATTTGCGGCATCTTCGTCAGCTCGAAAGCAACTAAAGTTAATTGCTTGGCGAGCAAGGCGTTCCCAGCGAATGGGGGCAACCGCCACATCCACTGATGATTTTACTGGGTCGGCATCCCCTTCTAGATGGTAGTGAACTATATTTCTTCCCTTGTCGATCAGTGGGCATAGCAAATTGATTCCCGTTGTTCCGCTTTCTGGGTTAAACCCAAGAACCACTTCTGCTAGTCCACTCAAAACATGCCGGTTACTTACCAACCAAAGTTGATACGTCTTCGCACCAGATTCTGAATTCGTGCCACCATCGGGATAACCAAACAAAAAACCGCTACCATTCCACTGTACATCGGTATTTGCGGGAATACCCACAGCTACCACACAGTTGAAATATCGAGGAGGAATTAGAGCCATGACTTACGCATTTTCCGCTAATCTCACAAGAGCCAGCTTATTCTTCAGCTACCAAACATCACAGGTAGTGCCCGATCTAAATTGTGTAACACCTAAAACGCGTGTTAGCAGTCCACAATGACTTGCGACACTACCGGAAGCTAGATACATCAATGCCTTCCTGTTTCAATTGTCGCATTATAGCCTTTCTAACAGCCTTTGGGTCGTGCGTACCATAGCTTGCAGCAAGTTTGAGCGCCTGCTGGACCATGTGTTCGAAACCCGCATTAATGTATTCCTTATTGGTGTTAAGTGTCAGTTGGTCAGCATGTTCAATGGCTGAATCAACATGAATATTTGCTACGACATTCAACTTTTGTAATCGCTTTTCCAGCAACATTTGTAAGTGGACGTTAGTTTCAGCTTCCCAGCTAACAAAGTCATTTGAGACAGCAGGTAAACTTGCCCTCTCTTCACTAGCTTCGCCAGTCGTAGTGCAAACACTATATAAAGCAGATTCGATTTTCCTATTGATTGAGGAGAACCGCCCACTTATAGCAACGATTCCACCATATAAAATAAATTCCCAATAGATAGAATTGTCTTCGCTTTGAATGAGCGCAACATGATGATCAAGTGCATCAAAAGCTTTTTCAACTACACTATTTTCCAGCCAGCCTATCGGCCCGTAGCTCCCCCCTTTCATAACAAAATCTCTGGCATCTAACAATAGGTCGCCAAGGCGATCATCGTTGTCGAAAGCGATTAGAGCAAGGTATTCTAAAGCTGTTTTGCAACCTGAGCGAAATGCGACTTCATTATTCAGTAAGAGCTCAAATTTTATTGGGGCCGCTGTGGTTTGTTGGTGAGTTACTGTAATTTTGGGATCAGAAACACCGTTTTTTTTAGCCAAATTTTCGGCGATGGAGTGTGCCATCTCCAGGTGAGAAACATCACCTTTCCATGTACTGGGACCAATAGAAGTAAACGGTACTACTGGTCTTCCACCAGGTTTTAGATGCCAAGTTTCCCCACGGGAATCAACTACATTTGCAAGGGTTGCTGCGGATTTACGCCGACTTGGAGGATTTACTAAACTTGTTACCCATTCAAGACTTTCTGCAAATTCTTGGTCGATGGTTCTGCCCAAATAATTATTACAGTCGGCGCATATCAACGTAGTGGAAGTCTTCTTTCCACCGAAAGCTTTCTGGACTATGTCCTCCCTCGAAGTCTTATCAGTATTTGTACGATGGTACAAACAGACAAATGCCCGACCATTTGGTTTAGTCATCTAGAATTTTCCTTTTCGCTAACACATGACTCTAAGCTAGCCGATTCGCCCGGACAACTTTACATCCCAGAAAGGGAGTAAACAAAATAGGTATTTTGTTTATAAAGCTATCGCCCTGCACCTTTTGACTCAGGGTTATACCTTAACTATCAATTTAACAAACTCCAAAAGATTTTCTTCAAAGGGGTAAGAATCTTGCCGCTCATGTCTCAAATAGGCAAATACACCATTTGAGGAAAACCGAATGAACACTTTTATGACCCAATTTGAGCAGTCCGACAAACCTGACCATTCTTCAAGTGCGATCGTGAAGAAAACAGTTTATCTGTCATATCTTGCACTAGCTCTAACTATCGGCTGGATCGGTCTTCTGAAATTTACAGCTGCTGAAGCAGAAGGAATCGCACCGTTTGTGTCAAATAGCCCTTTTGTTGGATGGACATATGCCGTAATGAGTCATCAAGCGCTATCTAATATTCTTGGCTCGGTTGAGATAGTAGTTGCCTCTCTCATCACTATGCGTTTTGTAAGTCCCAAGCTATCAGCTCTCGGTGGTTTGCTGGCTACCGGCATGTTTTTAACGACACTCTCGTTCATATTTTCCACGCCCGGTGCAATAAGCGGTGTCATATTCGGTGTCGTTCCGGAATTGTCTGTTCCAGGTCAGTTTTTGCTCAAAGACACAGTATTACTGGGTGTAGCGCTTCAAATACTGACCGAATCAATCGCCGCTATCAGAAACAAGTAGACAACCTCGCATTGAAAATAGACTTTTATGGATACAGAAATGCAAACTAACAGTAAACCAAAAATCCTCATATTAGGCGGGGGCTTCGGGGGACTTTATGCCGCGCTTGAATTTGAAAAGCACCTTAAAGACCACGACGATATTGAAGTAACGATAGTCAATCGAGACAACTATTTCCTTTTTACCCCGATGCTGCATGAGGTTGCAGCCAGCGATCTGGATTTGACTAATATTGTAATTCCCGGTCGCAAGCTGCTTAAGAAGGTGCAGTATTTTACGGGTGACGTCGTCAAAATTGATTGCGATAGAAGAACGGTTCTTGTATCACACGGCTTTGCTGACCATGCTCACGAAATGTCATATGACCATCTGGTTCTGGCATTGGGCTCCATCACCAATTTCTTTAACTTGCCGGGATTGCAGGAAAGAGCTTTGACTATGAAAACATTGGGTGATGCGATAAAGCTTCGCAACCTAGTTATTCAGCATTTGGAGGAAGCAGCGAATGAATGCGCCGAGTTTGAGAGGGAGCCATTGCTTACATTCGTTGTAGCAGGGGCCGGCTTTGCAGGCGTTGAGACTGTTGCTGGCATAAACGATTTCCTCAGAGACGCTTTGCCTTTCTATCCGACCTTGAACGAAAACATGCTTCGCGTGGTGCTTGTTCATCCGGGCGACTACATACTGCCCGAACTAGGACCGGAACTCGGTCAATATGCAGGCGATAAATTGCGCGATCGCAAAGTTGAAATAAAGCCTGGTTGCCGCGTTGATTCGGTGGAAAATACTCGTATATGTATCTCTGACGGGACTGAGATCAACTGCAATACCTTGATTTGGACTGCTGGATCATCTCCTGATCCTACAATTGATTTTATACCTGCTGGTAAGGAGCGGGGACTGGTTAAGGTGAATGAGTTTCTCGAGGTATCTGATTGCAATGGTATTTGGGCTCTCGGTGACTGTGCTGCCGTGCCTGACCTCACAACAGGGAAACTATGCCCACCGACCGCACAACATGCCTCAAGACAGGGCACTGTCTTGGCTAAAAACATAATAGCGACGATTCAAAAGAAACAAAAGACTGCTTTCAAGTTTGCGACTATAGGTCTCCTTGCAGCAATCGGCAAAAGAACTGGAGTCGCACAGATTATGGGTTTCAAATTCTCCGGATTCATAGCATGGTTCATGTGGCGAAGTATTTACTTGCTTAAACTGCCCACTATACAGAAGAAGGTGAGAGTCGCTTGGGACTGGACACTTAACCTCATTTTTGAAAAAGACTTTGTGCAGTATTCACTGCAACGTTCCCCAGTTATATCGAATCATTCCTTTGAGTTTGACAAAGTCATTCGCGACAACTGCTCAAATGACCTGCCGGAGGTGCAAAGTGAGACTTGAAAAAACATCGGATTTTGCGCATGGGCACAATCAACGCTTGAAAAGTTGTGAGGACTTTTGGAATCGTTCGTCGTGTCTAGTAGAAAAAGACCCATACATTCTTCATCCGCGCCATGTATTCTATTTACGGCATTTCAAGAAATGTCACCGTTGCCGCGAAGGATTCAGGTTTCTTGGCATAATCTTGAAATCTACTGGAGGCTGACCGTTTTGAGCTTGGACGATGTAATGCTGAAGGCTCTTAGAGAAGAAGGAGTGGGTCGAGACCAGGCTTTTTCGCAACTACGATCAAAATTAGTAAGAGCTATGGGTCCGAAGCTTAAATCTACATATCGGGTCGACGACAGCTTTGTTGAAGATGTGGCTCAGGAAACCTTGATCATCGTTTTACAAAAAATTGATACTTTTCGCGGTGAGAGCGCTTTATTTACTTGGGTTTGCTCGATTGCAGTTAGGCTGGCTTTAGGAGAGCTGCGTCGAAAACATTGGGCAAATCAATCACTAGATGCATTCACCGCAGAAGATGCTTTTGAAATGCCGTCTGCGCAAGGAGATTTCACGGAACGAATAGCTGCCGAAGAAACCCTTACGACAGTGAAAGAGTCAATTATGACAGCGTTGACGGAAAAACAAAGAACAGCACTTTTGGCAAAACTTTATGGTTTGACGACGGATGAAATTCCTCGTCGCTATCAGACTACACCTGGGGCCATTTACAAACTTACGCACGATGCGCGGAAAGCGCTGCTGAAGGATCTTCGGAAAAAAGGTTTCGATAGACGTCACGCCTGCGCCGTGCGTCTTGCCGAAAGCGTGACCTCCGGCGATTAGCGCCACCGTCTCCTCATCGTTCATCGCCATACGAGCAAAGATCTCGCGAATCTCCCGGGCAGCGGCGAGTGGATCCGGGTTGCCGCTAGGTCCCTCCGGGTTAACGTAGATCAGCCCCATCTGGGCGGCTGCAAATGGATCTTCGAGATTCCGATCGTCGGAATGGCGATTGTTCGCCAGCCAGGACGTCCTGGGACCCCAATAGACGTCCAGATCCGGTTCCCAGACGTCTTCGCGCCCGCCACCAAAGCCGATCGTCTTCAACCCCATTGTCTCAATCGCAACGTTCCCGGTGAGTATCATCAGATCCGCCCACGAAATCTTACGCCCGTACTTCTGCTTGACTGGCCACAGTAGTCGGCGCGCCTTGTCCAGGCTTACGTTGTCCGGCCAACTGTCAAGCGGTGCAAAGCCTTTCTGCCCTCTACCGGCGCCCCCGCGACCATCACCTATGCGATAGGTGCCAGAGGCGTGCCATGCCATGCGAACGAATAACGGACCGTAGTGTCCAAAGTCCGCCGGCCACCAATCCTGAGAGTCGGTCATCAGCGCAGCCAAATCTTCCTTCACCGCAGCCAACTCCAGGCTCCTGAATTCTCGTATGTAATCGAAGTTCTCGTCCATCGGATTGGACTTTGATGAGTGCTGATGCAGCACCTCTCAGGGATCGCAATCCCGCCATCAGTGGAATGATTGTATGGACACCTGGTTTCACTTGACATGCGTTCCCCGGCTAATGGCTAATCGCGCCCACACAGTGTACAGACTGCTCCATTTTCTTACATACCTACGCGACACGGAAGTCGCTCATGCATTGCTCGGCTGTTCGGAACATTCAACAAGAACAAGCCGATAATTGTATCGGATGAGCAATGGTTATGAGAAAGCCCATGAACGATTGGTTCGTTTGCTAACATCCTATCGTGTGGTTTCTGCTCTTTTGGCAGCGTGAGAGCGTATGATACGGGGAAATCTGCTGGATTCTGGCATGCTAGCATCCTGTATACGCTGAACTTTGCTGAAAGTCGGCAGCTGCCATTGATCTCGCCCAGTCCCCAGAGTTTAATGTATCGTAAAGTATCAAACCTACCTTCTCTAAGCGAATCAATCATAGACAGGATCTTTGTGGTTCGATTGTGCCCTGAATGTGCTCGTAATCAGGGTTTTGCCCGCAGCTTACTGCACGATCCAGCGATCCAGGATTGGATGCTTGTCGACTTCTTTAAGGTTTGCGATCTTTACATTTTGTCCGACAGTCCGGGGTCCACGCTGGCGTCCGTCGCCGCGGCTGTCCGATGTCGCGAGGAAAACTGTCACTGCGGTACCTGGCGCCTCCTAGGGGAAGACGCTATCCTCAATCTGTTACGAGCTGTGATCGACTACAAGTTCATTGCCGTTCCAGAGGTGAAGCGTTCTGTGAGCCGGTTGCCGCGAAACCGCGCTCTCGGGCTAGACCTGCTGCTGAGCTTTGCTTTGCGCACCGCGGCAACCGGCGCCTACCGCAGGACAGACGTTGAAGATATTCTAAAGAATTTTAGAGACCTAGAACACCGAACAATCGTGTTGGAAGCATTTGAGAATATCCTTGAGCAATTTGAACCGCTGCTCAGACTGCAGGTCGAGAAGCATTCAAGGAACACCCGGGAGGGTGCTCTAGAGAGCGTGCATGAATTTGGCAGAGAGCTTATCATGCGGATCCTCGAGCCCGCGTTCCACGTCCCGGCAAACCAAGGTAGTTCGTTGTTGGTTCGCGAGCAAATGGACTATGTGATGAGGATCTTTTCATCTCGTGAGCAAAGCGGAGAAAAGGTAAAAACACGAAAGGTGCGGTTTCTAACAGCCGAGAACAAGGTGACACAGGGCTGATTGGGCGCGAAGAATTGAATCTTCCACTAGTGATATACTCCAATTCAGACGAATATGCGGCATTAGTAGGACAGGGAGTTTGGCATGGTGTTATACCTTTATATAAGTAGCAATGATTCGTCGGAGGACACAAATCGTATTCTTCGGTACTCGTGCGATAAAAATGGGATCTTGTCATTGAGTGACGGCGGCTCTATCAGGAGCGGCGGAGAAGGGATAAACAACAACACGCATGGCAAACTTGGGCCAAATGACAATGACACGCCTCTCGTCATAGACCGAGCACGCAAACTGCTATTTTCTGTAAATGGACATTCCGACACTATTGCTGTTCTGAAAATCGACGAAGATGGTGCGCTCTCACATGTTGAGGGCTCTCCTTTTCATAGTCACGGCGTAATGCCCAATAGTCTTTCGATTGCGGGAGACACGCTCCTCGCCTCTAATCGGAATGAGGACTATCACAGACCGGAACTTCTTAGGGATGAGAATGGCGCATCCTATGTTTCATTCAAGGTCGATAAAAACGGGCATCTCAATCATGTTGAAAAAATATTAATAGGTGGTGGTCACAAACCTACCCAAATACATTTTGCTCAATCCACCGGATCGATCGCATTCGGGAACGACTTTCAGGTAGATGCGGATTTTGATGGAGATGGGACTCGATCTCTTCTAGCAGGAGCAGCAACGAGCGTGCAGGGGCAACTTCATTCATTTGTTGTATCGGAAAAGAGCGAGCTGACTGAAATTGAGAGGATCGCCGTCCCCGAGACGAATGGTGAATATTCCTACCTGGGAATGGACGGTGTCCCCAGCTTGCCCCTGGGGTTGTGGACCCACCCGACTCAAAATATTCTGTATGTTGGTTTTGTCACCCGGAATGAAGTAGGGGTGTTCGAATTCGTTGACGGAGCGAAACTGAAGTTCGTTGGTTCAGTGAAAAATAGTGGACAAGACATCTGCTGGCTGTTGACCAACAGGGCTGGAACGAGGCTGTACACAATCAACAATCTCCCCCGTAAAGAGTACGGGGACAGCGGCTCAAGTGTGACCACGTATGATATTACGGGCGACAAGGCGCGCTTGCCAGTCGAGATACACCGTATCGTTCTGCCGAGCGAAGCTGCGGCATTCCGTAATAATCGAAATCTGATGCAGCCTGGGAGTACGGCGTTTCAGTGCTGTCTGTCGCCCAGCGAGGAGTTCCTGTTTGTGATCGCACAGCGTATCAATCAGACGGAAGAAAACACCTCTACAAGCGGCAACGGGGTTTTTACGCTTCTGATAGACGAAAATGGTGTGCCGAGCGCTATTTCTGATTACAGGGATCTGCTCTCTGATGGGGTAGCCGCCCGCTGCAGACCGCAAGGACTGGCATGCCTAGAATTGTAGGAGCCTGTAAAACAATAGTGTCGAAGGTCTGATGTTTCAGAGATCAAAGAGAAAGTTTAACATTGGCGGTAATTCCAGCTAGAAATTTCGGAAAGAGCGGAGCAGGCTTCGTCAGACTATTTGCTTCGGTCAAATTGACTGTAGCCCTGATGTCGCTTACTGCCTTTACTGTCTTGCTTGGGGCCTGGTGCCCGCAAGAATCTCAGCAAGGCCGGGCCAAAGTGGTTGAGCAATTCGGCGAGCAAGTGTCCTCCAATCTTATCGCCTGGGGAATCGCAGACATATACCACAGCCCCTGGTTTCTCTTTTTGATAGCCATGCTGACGGTGAACATCGTCGTTGGCAGTTTCAAAAAGGTTTTTCCGAAGCTGCGCACTCTCAATGTTCCATTGCCGTTCTTGACCAATAGGCAAATAAACGAGTTGCCGGCACATTTTCAGGTCGTTCTGGTCGCTGACAGTCGGTCCGTTCTGAGCGCTGTCAGCAAGAATCTCAAGTCCGCAGGCTATCGTGTGGAGCAGAGGAGCGATGCCCTGACTGGGGAATCCGGTAAGCTGGGTCGGCTGGCCCCAACGGTTACACATATCGGACTACTCGCACTGCTTCTTGGCGTCACAGTCACTTCATG
Organism: Candidatus Peribacteraceae bacterium; assembly: GCA_022843885.1. Taxonomy (GTDB): domain Bacteria; phylum Patescibacteriota; class Gracilibacteria; order Peribacterales; family Peribacteraceae; genus JALHMU01. Next base: position 12,471 of record JALHMU010000002.1, read on the forward strand.
GACCGGGTTTAGTGGGTTCCAGCCGGTCGCTCTCGGAGAAGATTTGAGTTTTACCAATTCGGAACACTCTAAACTCTGGATTGGCAAACTGCCGACCTGGCATCTGCATGTTGACGCAACAAGACGCGAGAACTATGAAAGCGGCGACGCTAAGCAGTGGTATAGCGACTTGACGGCCATTGACAACAAGGGGGCTAAGCTCAAGTCTGGCGAAATCTCGGTCAATAACCCATTCACCTGTGAGGGAGTCGATGTGTACCAATCCAGTTGGGGATTGGATCATATACTCGTCTCTTTTAATGATCGTTGGGCGCGCCTTAATCTCAGTCCGATGGGAGGTACCTATGCAGCGTTCATGGCGCTGGATGAAGCGACTGTCTTGATCTTTTCTGTCCGGAGCGCCGTTGCCCCAGTCAAGGTCTTTGCCAAAACAGCCCATTGGCCCGAGCCACGCATTTTGACTATGCTGGTTCAGGGCAAGCCAGTGGACATTGGCTCGGTAAAGGTGGAGCTGCGCAAAGTGGTTCCGGTCACAGGGTTACAATACAAATGCGATCCCGGATTGCCCATCACCTTCTGCGCTTTTGCCTTTATCATAGCCGGCGTGCTTTTAGCGGCTGTACCTCATCACCAGGTCTTTGTTAAGTGCACGCAACTGGGGGGCGGTTTAACAGCTCTTCAGGTGGGAGGATTCTCACGTAAAGCTAAACGCGCTTTTGAACAAATCTTACGGCGAATCTTAGTCAAATCTTGCGCCGGATTTGATACTGCGCCAACATCTGGCGGCGACGCCGAAGGTATTGAAGTTGCTACAACCTCAGGCGGGGAAACATGTCCGACCTCCAATTAGTTTTGACAAACACCGCCGGGATCTCTTCTGTGATGTCCTTCTGGGCCTTTGTCAGCTCCAGTGCTAGCAAAAGATGGCAGAGTTTATTGCTCAAGGTGGCTCTTGCGATCATGGTCGCTTGCTTTGCGGCGCTCACCGCAGTCATAGTGGCCCGAGGCGTTGAAGCCGGGCGCTTTCCTTTGTCCAATTTGTACGAATCCCTTCTATGGTCTGCCTGGGGGGTTATCGGAGGCTACTTGCTTTTGGGACGTACTTACGATATCAGACACCTGGGCTGGATGGCCAGTCTTACTGCTGCCACATTTTTTCTCTACGGAAGCTGGTTGCCGGCTGGGCAACACGAGATTAAACCGTTGGTTCCGGCCCTGGTCAGTTACTGGAGGCAAATTCACGTGCCTCCTCTGATTGTCTCTTACTCCATGTTCTTCATTTCTGGGCTAGCAGCCTTTATGCACCTCTGGCAGTCGAACTGCCGACGGTCGGTTGCCTACGCAGCTCTTGCCCTGTCGGCGGCGCTTGCTGCCATCGGGCTTGGTACTTTCATGGATGTGAACGTTTTTGTGTTACAGGGACTATTTGTCGGTGGCAGCTTGATTGGGCTTGGTAGTGCATGGATCGCTTTGCCCAAGAGCGAAACTGCGGCGGAGGACGACAAAGCCAAACTCTACGACGAAGTCGGACACCGTAGCATCATGGTTGGATTTCCACTTCTGACTATTGGTGTCATCACGGGCGGTTTGTGGGCCAATCATACCTGGGGTACCTATTGGTCCTGGGACCCCAAAGAATCAATGGCGCTGGTTACCTGGCTTGGCTACGCCACTTACATTCATTTACGTGTGCATCATGAGATGGGCGACCGTAAACTTTCTCTGGTAGCAATTGCCGGCATGCTTTTAACATTATTGACCTATCTGGGATTCAATTCTCTTGGTTTTGGTGGGCTTCATAGTTACGGAAAATTCAAAAGCGAAGTGACTTTGCCTGCCGTGTATCACCACAAATCGCTCCTGCAGTGTCTGGCCAGCGATGGAGCAATCTGTGTAGAATGCTTCTTGGTGTCAGAGGTGAGTGTTTGATAGTCCGCAAAGCTTTAAGGGATAAATAAGTAAAGAAGCAGGCGTCTGCAATTAACCGGGGGATGTTAGGGATGAAGATCAAGAAAGGTATTACTCGAAAAGGAAGGTTGCTGGGACTTGGCACCATCGGCGTGCTACTGATCGGTGGTGGACTGCTGGCGAACAAGCCCGAATCAGCCGCTGCCGAGAAAGGACCTCAAGCAAAATACGATGTTGAAGTTGCTCCAAAATGGACCGATGCAGGCGAACTAATGCTTCCTGGCAACTTTCGAGAAGATTGGGTATTTATCGGGTCACCCATTACGCCAGACGGGCTCAATGGTGGTCATGCCAATTTTCCAGAATTTCATAATGTTTACGTACAGCGAGAGGCGTTCATAAAGTACCGGAAAACCAACAAATGGCCAGAAGGAACAATGATGCTGAAGGAGTTGCAGCGCACGAGCCCGGGGGACGGGCCCAATGGCTCAAAGACTGAACCCTCTGGAACAGGCTACTTTCCGGGTGGCCCGAACGGTGTAGACATCTCAGTGAAGGATTCGACTAAGTTTCCAAAATCCAAAAACTGGGGTTTTTTCAACTTTGGACATCATAAGCCACCATATGCTGCATCGGCAAAAGAACAGCCTCTTGCCAAGTGTGCGGGTTGTCACATAGCGAATGCTCCTGAAGATATGGTTTACGTGGATTTCTATAAACCTATCCTGGATCCGCTCCCCGCACCCACGAATACAGACGCAGGCAATGATAAATGAGCATAAACTGGAGAATTGCGTCGCTGGTTTGCGTTATTGCTCTGTCTGTCATGTCGATGCGGCCCGTAAAATCGCTAGACAAGACTGCTCCTATCGCCGAAAACTTAGGCGGTCTGGTGGGCGGGAAGGGGGAACTCCTCTTGCCGAGAGACTTTGCGCTGCGATGGTCTCACTTGGGTAGCGTTTTTGTGAATGATGAGTTTCACAACACATACATCAAACCAGATGATTTGGCGTATTATCGTGCCAACTCGAAGTTTAAAGATAAAACTGTCTTGGTGAAAGAAATACGCTCATCAAACTCGGGACGTCTCACGACAGGCGACGCTCATTGGGGCAGCGGCGTAAAGATCTGGTTTGTGATGATGAAAGACGAGAAGGGACGCTTCAAAGACAATCCACTGTGGGGGAATGGATGGGCTTGGGCTCTATATAAAGGGGACGCTCCAGACAAACAAGTAGCGACGGATTACAAGAAGGACTGCTTGTCCTGCCATGTGCCCGCGCAAAAGACCGATTGGGTCTACATCGACAAATACCCGGCACTCACAGCAGAGGCACCGGTGCCTGTTGGCAACTCTTCGAAGGCGCCTGTATCTGGCAACTCTTCGGAGGCGCCAGATACAGGGCGAGGCAAGTCGCTTTTCGCTACTTCCTGCCAAGGGTGCCACAGCGACCAAAAGGGGGAAAACGGGGTTGGTCCGACCCTGTTTGGAGTCTATGAGAGAAAGTCAGGCTCGGTTGCGGGATACGATTACTCTGATGCAATGAAAGCAGCGAGTGTGGTCTGGGAGGATGTCGCTCTCAATAAACACTTGGCAAGCCCGAAGGGATTTATTCCTGGCAATTACATGGGCGACTCTTTCCCGTCAGGAGTGGCCAGCCAATCAGATCGCAGCGCCCTAATAGACTATCTGAAAACGCTCAAATAAGACCGACCTTGAGGACAAAGGAATGGAGTTCCCCCCGCTAGCTTGACTCTCGCGTAACTACGGAACTCCTACACCGCCAGCGGAGACCATAAAAAAGTGGGCGGTCTGACCACCGGGTTAGGATTTCGGCCGCTCTGGCGCTGAGACATATCGGTAAAGAGTGGACCGGGAAATTCTCAAAGCTTTGCTGACTTCGGTGACGGTTGTGGTCTTTTCCTTCAGAAGCTGTTCGAAAATCGCGATTTTATTCTCATCAAGTTTGAAAGGTCGACCACCTTTTCGTCCTCTGGCTCGCGCTGCTACAAGGCCAACATTGGTGCGCTCTCTGATGACTTCGGCTTCGAATTGAGCGAGTGCACCAAACACATGGAAAACAAGTTTGCCGAGATTTTCTCAAATGTTGTATTTTAGCATTGTCTAGGCGGCCTCTTCTTGTTTGATTCCATCAACGAATTTGAGGTTCGTAAAAGTTGAATCAAAGCCAAACACTTGATCTACCGATAAAAAAACCAGAATCTCTTTCTGGATTGCATCATTTGATGCAAGCAATTCAGGCTTGGTGGTCGAATAAAGGTTCTGAAATATCGCTTATAGACGAAGTGCATTTTGACCAACAGTCTGGCACTGGCAACATTAGAATCAGGCTTTCGCTAAACCTTGCGGAAAAGTGTCAGCTCCAAATTCCTGGAGATGATGATTTTCTTCGGTCCTTAAATGATGATTGGATTGTTCGCTGCACAATCAACGGTGCCGAATCGCAGCTAGAGCAGTTGTTTTCAAGACATGTATATCGAGACAGGTACGAAATTCTCGCAAATTATTATTTCATAGACAACAAACGTGTTTATTTGCCGACATCATCACCTAGCAACTGTCGCTTCTGCAGCAGAAGCAGTCCTGATGTCACTTTTATCCATAAAGCCCATGCAGTCCCAGTGTGTCTTGGCAATAAAACTTTGTTTTCCAAGAACGAATGTGATTCTTGCAATGCATTTTTTGGCGACACCATAGAAAGTCACCTTGGCAATGTAACACTCAATTCACGAGTGTTGGGAGGGGTGCCCAATCGAAAAGGCTTGCCTTCTCATCACGGAGATGGATGGTCCTCGAAGATAGAGAATGGCGTAATCGTCATCGAAGAAGGCAGTAAAGATTTAAATGTACGAGTTAGTGCCGACCAGAAGAAAGTGAACTTCACGGCTTCGACTCGGAGCTATATTCCTGTGGCGATTTTCAAAGCTTTTGTAAAAATGGCCATTTCACTTATGCCGGACAATGAAGTAGCGAATTTTGATAGTGCAAGAGAATGGTTATTAGAACGAGATTATTGTGTTAGACCAACAAATACTAGTCATTTTTTTGATTGCTATCGATCTTTCTTTTCAGGGTGTACCGTTCCAGGACACGCTTTGCTATTCAGACGAACTGTGGAAGATCGAAGCATGCCATATATGACTCTAGTAGTGGAATTTGGAAGCTTCTCTTATCAAATTGCCGTGACAGTCGGGAGCCAATTTCAAAACCCGATGCCCGTTATGCACAGCCACAGCGCTGGATACAGAAGCAATGCTCCAATAGATATACAGATCATCGATTTGTCTAGCGCTCATGTGGTAACCACAGAAGCCGAAACCTACACACTTGAAGGGCACCGAATCTTCTCCACAGGCTAGTTACTAAAATCTGGAAAAAAGAATCACCGTAGCGTCCTGTAAGCCTGATTTAGTTGCAGGCACTTCTAGCAATGAAATCGACATTGCCGAAAAGTGCCTAGAAAGTGGCATGGATGCTTATCTAAATAGAGATTGTACAACCGGGCAATGTCACGCTGCAGTAGCTAAGTGGACAACCGCAGCTGGTGTATAGTGGAAGTACTGACTCTTAGCTGAGCCCTGAAGCAAAAGCCTTGTAAAGCAATCTCTAACTTGCTCTTGAGGCTTTTGTTTTGAGACTTTGCCAAAGCCTAACCTAACTAACTAGTTCATCTAGCTAATGACGATTATCAAATCTATTGGCCCAATATTCGTAACTCACAAATACAACTGGCGATGTAAATTGGGTGACCAGCTACATTGCTATTTGCGGCTCGACAAAGTAGTAAGCTCCTTTGCCGCAATTACTGCATTCATTTGTCCAGGCAAAAGATGCTTCCTTCATTCGTGCTTGCTCGTCACCTTCGGTCGGCGCACAGTCAAGACAGTAAAACTTAGAATTGGCCAAGTGAGTGCCGAAATACTTCGCGAGCATCGTCAACGCCGTTTCCATTTCAGTTTTTGCACTGGCGGCAATATTTGTGATTGCGGCTTCACCTAGGGCATCTTTGGTTTCCTGATGCAACCGGAGAGTGTCCTTGCACTTAAATGCATGAGTGATCAAGGCCCGCGAAACAAGGTCCAGTTCTTGCTTATCAGTAATTTTCAATTCGAGCATCACTCGTATCCTTTGACTACAACCCTATTGTAGCTTGTCTTGCGACTCGATCTGGGCTGCTAGTAAATAGTCTAAAGTCTCAGAAAAGTGGTCATCTTTTCTTATCGGCTCCTTGGTATTATCCCGATAAAGAAAAACAGGTGGGTCATCACCATCAGTGGTGTCAAAGAAAAGGAAATAACCACTTTCGCTAAGCCAAAAAACAAAAGCTGTAGACGGTAGCCTGTAGTCGGTGTCGGCATGGTCTAACAAGTCTTGGGCGCCTTGCGTGAGCGTCAAAAGCTCTGGGTAAAGACGATCGTCATCACGGCAAAAGCCAGCCATACCACGACCCATTTTCAATAAAAACGAGCGATAGATCGGAGGTAGTTTGACCTGAAGTTTGGCTTCAATTTCTGCTACTTCCGCTTCTGAACAACCAACAAGAGGAGCGCCACTAGCAAGGTTACTGGCAACGACTCGTTTTGAAAAGTTTTCGATGAATTGGTTAGTCATTTAATTCCTTTTAGCAAGTCCGAATTCAACGATAAGGGTAATTCTACCCTTAAAAGCCTCGCGAAATTGCTCAATAACACCTTCACAAGAATCGCACGGTTGGCGCTCTGTATAGAGCTTTATCGTACCCTTTGTTGATTCAGTAATTTTTTCGGCGATGCTTTCCAAAATTTTCTTTTCCGAATGTTCGACATTCTTCATGAAGCCTCTTGGCTTAGCATCGAACCTGGGGTTTGCCGGCATTGCGACAGTGCCTTCCGGTGAAACCTCCCCGCTAACGCCTACAAGCGTTCCTTCTTGTCCAGCGATGTCTACATCGGCATAGGCGATGTTTCTATCATTGGCGACGCCATGCTTGACTCTGAGTTCGTCGACTCTATCAAGGCCGTCTAAGTTTTTGATGAAGTCGTGGGGCTTCTCCTTCATCATGAGAATGTTGTCGTTGGCCGGTCTCAGCTGTTCGACATAACGTGAAGGCACGCCAGCGTATTGCAGTTCTTTAGGAGAGATCCCAAGACCTTGCATATAATCCCGCACTATTTGGCGGCTCTGAGCGGCAAGCTCAGGCGTGACCTGGGCTATATTGTCGGCCGCTTGCATTGCTTTGGTAATACCGTCAACGACCGTTTTATCAACATGCGTAGCCAATCGGTCGGCGGCTTTTAGAGCCAAGTTGCCAGCTTCGGTACTCCCTTCTGGATTGAAAAAGAAGAACATAGCTTTGCCGTCCTGGACACCTCTATCATGGGCCGACATTTTGCTGTACTTGTCACTTGCGACCTCAAGTTCACGTCCCAAAACGAGCAGCACATTATTAACGGCATTAGGATCACGCTTCATCACGTCCAGACAGGTGCCGATTGTTTTAAAAAGAGGCTCATTTATTGCGTTTGGAGTTGCCATAAATTTAGCTACGCTATCATCGCAGACCGCAGTCCAGGCCTTTGCGGCTGCCTTCCTCAAGGCATCTTTGGCTTCGTCTTTTGCAATACTCAGCCCTTCACCTACACCTGATATTTCATCAAGCATGCCCTGAAAGTATGCCTGCCGTTCTTTTGGTTCGAGCAATCGAGCTTGTGCAGACTTCGCAAAATCGGCGAGCTTTTGACTTAGGGGAACTTGCATATCGTTGTAGTCCAGACCGGTTCTAAGGAGCCTGTGTGTGGAATCCACAGGCTTAAGAGTGATTTTGTCATGGTCTGTGTCTGGTAAAGCCGCATTCGGCACCGCAAGTGGTTGCTTGGATTTAGTGTCAGCAAATTGACCACTGTTATAGGTTTTATCGGCGAGCTGCTGCACTCCATCACATTCAGAACTAACTTGCATCTCAGTCGCACATCCAAAGTCTTCTACGAGGGCCCTAGGCTCTTTATCTGCCATGACCAAGGGGTCTCGGACACCGATAATGCGTTCGGCCGGCTCGCATGCGCCAAGATCGCCTTCACTGAGCCGACTTTGCCTCGATGCGATGCGGCCGCCGACACCCATAATTTGGATGCTTTCTTCTTGCTCGGCGATGAACTTGGCTCGGTCTCGCAGCGAACCATCGCTAGCGTTAGTTCTCAGTCCTTCCGTCACAGCGATACTTTGCCCATTGGCGTTTCGGGCATGCTGGACTTCCGCTGACTCGAGCTTTGGCTGCTCGGGCGCGACTTGCTTATCCGGAGCGTCGTTGCCGTCTTTAGACATCGCTAAACCCTTGCTCGGTAGTTTTCAATATACCCACGGACAAGAGAAAGGCCCACCTCACAATTGCCCAAGCTAACTTTCGACTAATTCGACCATTGCAACTAGATGATCCATTGTGATCAGCCGTGGAAAGGAGAATCAGTATGACCAGTAAAGTCATGCTATTTAACTCTGAAACTTACAAATACCGACCGATGTTCCTCGCGCCGTGTAGTCGCCTCACTGCAACTACCTCGTGTACAGCCAGACGGACCTAAAGGGGCAATAGGTCGCTCATAGTCATCGACTTAAACGGGCATCAGGTAAAAATAGCTGACGTTGCTGGAGATTTGCAGGAGTGGAGAAGCGCTGAGTCTCCACACGCTGCTTCCTCAGCTGATCTACTTACAATTAAAGCCATTCGCTGACAGAGTTTCCCAATTTACAGCGAAGGTCAGCGACACATCCAAAGTCATTTCTATTTTGTCGATAAAGCCGCTTTCCTTAAAGAGCGAGCATCAGAGGCATCCATTCCTAGCTCCACGCCAAGTCTAAAAAATTCCGTTGCGGCCGTATGAGTGTCCAAATTAAAGCGTCGCACACACGTCCGAGCAAATGTACAATACTCGTTGAGCAACATCCCAGATGTCCCTCTGTCCTCTTTCAAAATTTGATAGAGTCCTGATATAGCGGCCTCGGGCAGCTTCGGTCCATTAATAAAATAATTTAGAAACTTCACAAAATTACCATGACGAACAATGCCGCGTTCATCATGTCCCTTCGCTTCAAAAGTCTCCTTTATCGAGCAATTGCCTTTCTCAGCGTACTCAGGATCGCAAAAAACACGCAATCTGGCTTCTGGAATAGCCTTTCGCTTTTGCAATGAGACCATCAAGGCCTCCATAGAATCACCTCTGACAGTATTCTCCGCTGGCGACTGCGTAATTTCCTTGATGTTTTTGAACAATCGTGCTTCTTTTTCTGTCAACTCTATCGGACAGGGTGGTGTACTCGGCAATCCGCATAATGTTTGGCGTGTCATGTATTAAACTCCATGAGATTGAGCCACTGCCCAATAGAGACTTGGACAGGACACGTGAAATCTGTAGCACTAAATGTGATATCACTCTAGAGCAAGATATTTTCAAAATATTTCAATGAGCGAGTTGTGTCAACCACTTTCTTTAGCTCCAGTTGTAGTGTCACCAGGAATGCGCCTCAAGTATATCCAAAAGCAATACAGCCAGGGGAGCTGTAAATTATTTCCACACAGGTGAGTAGGAGTCTTAACAGTGACGAATTTCTGGACGGAGGTAACGTCGAAATAGTCCCACCACTCGACAATCTTGTCGACTTCGAGTTCGATGATACCCATGATCATCACGCGTCCGATTTCGCTGCCATCGGCGCGCTCGAACCAGGTCGAGTCTTTCAGTGAGAACGCGATTGCCGCAGACGGAAATCGCGAGTATGTCTATATGGACCGTAGACATGTCCATCGATTTTTTCAACAAGTCGAACATGGCGATGGCACAGCGGTGGTGCAGAGACGGGACAATGGGCGACCAGCGCGGCAGCCAACCAACCAATTTCACAAAGTGGGAAATTGCTTAAGGTGCGAATATTTCATGGCAAAAGAATGGAAAATATCAAAAATTACTCTGCCAGAATCAATCAAATTGAAAACCTGGCCTAATCGACGGAAGCCCCCAAAAGTATGACAACTTCAAGCAAAACAGTGCGCTGGGCAAATTTGAACAATCAGGAAAAGGTCAAACAGTTTAGTGAGCGGGGGCATGGGCGAGTTGCCAGAAATGAAATGCGCTCTACTTGCGAAATTTGTGACCAGGCAATAAATGGTGGTGACAACTATTTCGATATTAACGGTGCCAAGTTTGCCCACAGAGCTTGCATTGTCACAACTCCGAGCAACTTGGCCAAGCACGGAAAAATAGTTACTCACAAAATGATGGAAGCTTTGTCATCGAAGAAAAGCAAATCATCTGTCGGCATAAAAAATTCAGCACAAACAAAGAAACCAAAGGCGGCAGCGTTAAGGATTGCATCCAAAACGGAAACAAGAGCGACACTCTCGGAACAGAAGCCATCAAAACGTGGACGAAAACCAAAGGTTCAAACCAAGACATCAACAGAATCAGCGTCAGCGCCTGCAATTAAAGTGAGTGAAGTTAGAGAAGCCCTGCCTGGCGCGATAGTCACTCTAACCATTACGGGAACTGTCGAAGCAGTACAGAGGGCACTAGACAAACTTCAAAACTAACCGCGATCACGATTTTTCAATGCAATCTCCCTCTTTTGCTTGAGCACTTGAAAGTCATGCATGAGCAAAAGAGGGAATAAGGAGCTAGAACAAATCTGACCCTTATTGGAAAACGCAGATGAGCGAACCAGAAATATCAATAATCACACCAGTGAAAGGTACTCATCAATCTCCACTACACCTGCAAAAGCAGCAAGCGATCCAAGCTTCATTAGGCAAACCTATCCTCAAATACCGAGATCCACTTATTGGAAGGTTTGTTCTCGGCAATGAAGAAACACACACACATGCTCAATTTGCTGTCGAAAACGGCAAAACGGATGATCTCGAATTCGCAGGTCACTCAGCGAAACTAGTAGCAATCCATTTTCATAGCCCTAGCGAGCATTGGATTGACGGTAAGAGATTTGAAACCGAGTTTCACTTTGTACACAACATTGTTGACTACCCAAACGCTGCAACCACACTTGTGGAGCCATCATCGAAATTGGTTATTGGTATTTTCGCCACAGCGAAGAACTCCTTAGCTCCTTGTGAAGGTAACGATTCCACCAAACCACGTGCATTTGCTACACGCTTGAACCAATTCCTAAAGGCTCAAAAAGAAGGAAAGACAGATGATGAATGTGGGGAGCTTGACCTTCCGGAGAACTTACCGCAGCAAGTGATGGACGCCTGCCATGAATTCTTCTATTACCGTGGTTCCCTCACTAGCTTTGCCTACGATGAAACCGTCACGTGGCTTGTGCCAACCTCTGTAATCGAAACAGAGAAATCATTTCTCAAGGCAGTCCAAGACACTAAGCAGGCGACAAGATCTATTCAATTGTTGAACCGACGAATAATTCTCTTGTCAAAAGAGGAGTAGCCCTTGGATCGATTGGTAATTACTGCAAACGAAAACGCCACGACGTAGAACTGAAGAACATTGCCACTTCAAGAGACGATTCCTATGCCGTATCAACCTCGCCTAGATAAAGTTGAACGGGCTTACCTTCAGAAAGAATCTTCTCTTTCAACAAAGAAATCTTCGAAGAAAGCCAAACCCAATCTCTCCGAGTAGGAGCTGTGAGCAATTCTTCGGCTAACAAATTGATCTGAACCAGCAGAGCACCCTCAGTGGTCCTAGAACCGCTGTAGCGAAGGGCAACCTCAACTCTACCCCGCCAGTTGTCAGAAGACGGCTTTACGAACGTCAGAGGAGAAGTCTTATTTGAACTCGAAAGAGAAGAACTCAATAACGACAATTCTGATGAATCACGCTGAACCGACTTGTCAAAGGTTCGAGAAAAAACAAATCCAGCTCGAACAACATCCTCAGGCAAACAACCCGAACAATTTTCAAACTTCACAGCGTTATAAACGTGTAAAGCAGTTTCCAAGCACCCGCTGCGAAGGTCTTCCATAGCTTGTTTCCACAGTTCCGGATATTTAGCGATCGTTCGCGAGCTGACGCCGCTCTTGAGCGAGAGGTCCCTGGTGCTGAATTGCATGTCTGCTTCGCGGAAGTCTTCAACAGCGGCAGCAATTTTCCTCTGTGCTAAAGAAGCTCGGTTGGCGTTGTTTCTAATCCAAGAAATAGGGACAACTGGTTCATGCTTTCGCCACTCAGTTCCGCGCCGATGTGGTGGCACCCAATTAGTGGCGCGTCCAATATGATTAAAAGCGTCTCCGCGTCCGGCCGCAATGTCTTTACTTTGACCGTTGTGCTTGTTCTTGATTAGTGAGTCGATGAGGCATTGTCGCTCATCTTCAAAGCCATAACCCATGGCAGGGACTTGGTGGCCGGAATCGCCATAGAACAGATAATGCGAAAGGGCAAAAATAGCGTCCGCTCTTTGGGAAGGACCGGTCAGTCCCTGGATATAATACTCTCGCCCTTTGACCCACGTGTCCGCTTTTATCCCGCGCGGAATTTTACGAAATGCCTTTTTTACTATTTGGAGAGCCTCTTCTGATCCTTCTCCATCTACATTTTTTCGAATCGAAATAACGTCCGCTAGTCTCGCACCGACTTTTTCTTCGCCCGAACTCTGAGCTTTGGAGGAAGCTAGGTTTTCGACAAACGCACGTAGCTTGTGGAAGTGCGCATATGGATTGGCCGAGCATTCGATATCTTTTGCGAATACCAGAAGTGCTTCGGTAGGACTCAGTTCATCACGTTCTTCGCGCACAATTTGGTTGTGGTGATTTAGCCAGGCAAATCCCGGCTGTAGTGGCAAGCGAAGTCCTTGCCCAACGGAATTGCGTCCTTCTCCTGGATTCGGGAAAATCTCGAGAGTTCCTTTGGCCACTTCGAATTCGTTCAAGGTAAGCAAGTTATGGAACTGCCGATACAGGTCGCGAGTGCTCACTGGAGCATCGAAGAAGATGTAGATATGCCAGCCGCCTGAGTGCGACGAACGGTACAAGTTGAAGCCTTCGATGCCCGCTTGTTCTAAAAGGGTCGCTATTTTTGAGAATCCTTCTTCGTTGTGATATTTGCTGCCGGCATCAATATCGAGCACTACGAATTTGCTGACCTTGCCGCACCTTGCTCCAATGAAATACTTTGGATGGACGCAAGCAGCAGCTTTCAAAATCTCGGTGTCAGTTAGCGCCCAGTCGTCGTTAGCGGACAGCCAGCCACCGCCTTCTAGCGGGCGATATATAAAAGCATATCGATGGAATAGACCAACGAATTCTACTATCGCCTCGCTTGCACGAGACGAATAATATTTTGCGCGTGAAAATCTAACTGGCTGGCCATCAGTGGCCGCCAGCGCTGTTAATCCGGTCGTAAGCGTTCCTCTTTCTAATGAAGGACGAGTTGACCTAACCGGATCAGTGCTTTATGCTTGCTTTATTCCAGGCAGTCGTCAAACACCTGAATAAAACCGCATAACTGATCCGTTAAGTGATCTCTTCAAACACCGCCTGCAAGCGGTGTTTTTTGTTATCCGTTTTTTTTGAGCCCTCCTATTTTTTGGCCTTGAATGGCCAGTAGCATGTGTAAACCCTTTAGCTGACTTTCAAAGTCACTTCTTTCTTAAGCGAGCTCAGGTACTTGGTTAGCCACTGCCCATGGGGCAGCAACCAGAAAAAGTCCCAAGGCAAAGCCTTGGGGGAGCCTTACGGCTCCCAGGCTCCCGAGTCTCGCATTTGGTCGCAATAGACTTCGTACATGTCGCGCTCTGCCATGTCTTTGATGAACTGAGAGCGCATTGCATCAACTTTGTTGGCACTTGCTGTATCTGCAAAACGTGCGCCCATGCCTCGCGAGATTGAGATCACCGTGTTTGCTGGCACATTTACGTCGAACAAAACTGAAAGCATTGCGTGATATCTCATTGTCTAATCCTCTTTGGTCCGGCGCCTTCACCGGCTTCTTAGGGAATACCGCCAAAAATTTTGCTGTCAGGACTGGCGCAGCCACCCGCTAGGGCTTGGTCTTGATAGCAAAAATTTTGGTGGTACCTTCAAGAAAGCCGGGGAGGTGCTTCGACAATCTAGTGCAGTCCGGCAACGCCGGACGGAGCGGTGTAGGCGATGTTCAAGGGCTCTATAACTTCGGTTCTACGAAGTAGTAAGCGCCATTGCCGCATTTAGAACACTCGCTCCATCTTGCAAATTCGGCTTCGGTCATGCGGTCGTGTTCGGCGCCCTCGCTAGGTGCGCAGTCGAGGCAGTAAAATTTTGAATTGCTCAAATGGACGCCAAAGTATTTGGCGATCATCGTCAAAGCTTCGTGCATCTCGTTCTTTGCTTTCTCAGCAGTCATAGTAATCGCGTTTTCTTTTAGCGCGTCTTTCGTTTCGTTATGCAAATTGATGATGCCCTTGCATTTGAAGACGTGGCTAATGAGCGCACTTAGCACTAACAAGCGTTCGTTATCGTCAGTAATTTTTAAGTCCGGCATCAGGCTATCACCTCCAATAAATCACGTACTTCCATAAGGGCGAATCCCAGCAGATTCCTGCCTTTCCATAGCCTTGGGTCGCGGGCGCCAGGCGCACTAGCCACCATGCCGATGCCCCATATTTTGTCCCACATACTCGCTTCAACGAGAATTTTTGGCGTGGTAGCGGCAAGAAAGTCAATCATTTTCGGGTGCGCCGAAAACTTAGCCAGGTTTGCTTTTACGACAATTTGAAAACAATGGTTTTGCCATTTTTCGCCGTCAAAATTCTGCACTTTTCGACCAAAAGCTTTTGCCTCTTTCGGTGTTTTGCATTCCAGAATATTTTTTAGCATCACCGCATCGTCAAACAGACGCGCCTTTTCAGCCATCATGAAATGCTCAGCGGTCAAGTATTTAGTACCATCAATCTCAAACTCGGCAGAAAACCACTGACTAAGGCAAGCAGCGGTGATACTACCGTCGGTGCTCGACTTGTGACCGTAGAACAAGAGGTAATCAACCTCCTGCCCGTGTTCTAGTTGCTCGATCAGTTTTTCTCTTGAATATTTCAACGCGGTTCCATAAATTACGGTGCTGTCCACGGATCGATAACAGGCACGCCAAGGGCTTGAAACGGCGCCACATCGCGCGTAGCGACACTGAAATTATGCACGCTGGCGATAGCGCCAATTTGTCCATCAGGCATCGAGACGGCTTTACCTTGGGCGCGCGCGGCGCTCAGTAACTGGCTGTAAGCCATGGCAGCAGCATGATCGAATGGCAGGATTCTTGTATCGAACAAGCGAGAAATGAGCAAATCGAGGGCTGCACTGATTGTAGATTTCCGCTTGCCATCAGGCATTACAGCGATACCGATCAGAAGTTCTGCCAGGCTGGTGGACGCAAGATACAGCGTCTCGGCTGATTGCTGGTCAAGCCAGGCGATAACTGCCGGGTCTCTGCCTGGCTTGAGCGCTTCGGACACCACATTTGTATCGAGAACAATCATTCAAAACTCGCTATGCGTGGGGGTTCCTGTTCGCGCTCTACTTTTAGATCGTCTAATTTGTATTTGTCGCCGAATGCTGCAAGCTCTGAGCCTACCTTGATCCGCTCTTTGGGTCTTACTGCCGCTTCTAGAATTTCGCGCACTTCCGCTTCGGTGCTGCGCCCGTTCTGGGCAGCTCTAACACGTAAAGCGCGGTGGGTTTCTTCAGGCAGATTTCTAACTGTAATTGATGCCATGATTTCACCTCTTAAATATCGATTGCACTGCAAGCAATGATATCACATTTCTAATAATGACAGCAAGGCGAAACATGGCGCCGGTTTGTTTCTTCGCCTAAGGCATGGCGGGGCACCTGAGTTGGCACCCCGCTATGCCTGCCTTTATGGCCACAGGTGGGGCCGGGTCTCTCTGAGGCTGCATGAGCCGTTAGAGCTAACGATCAAGTGATCGATAACCGAGACGCCTAGCAGCTTGCCCGCTTTTATCAAGGTTTCAGTGGTTTCCAGGTCTTCCGGGCTCGGACTGAGCGATCCGGCTGGGTGGTTGTGGGCAACGATTATTGCATACGAATTAGCAAGCAAAGCAGCTTTGAAAACCTCCCGCGGATGCACAAGAGACGCGCTAACAGTGCCATGAGAGACGATGTGATAGCCGATTACTTGATTCTTTGCGTCCAGGTGAAAAGCTACAAAATGCTCTTCTGAGTAGTGTTTAAGCGGTTCCACAAATCGCTCCAGGTCGTCAGGGCAACCAATCGGAACGGGCTTAGCGCCCGGCTCTTTGATAAGTGCAAGGCGCATTTCAGGCACGATGTATTTTAGGTGTTTTTTCAGGGTCCGGCTGTTCATGCTGTTTTCCTCCAGTCTAGCTAGGTGCAGGGCTGCGCAGCGCACCCCATGCAGCACATGCCGGTCAGCCCCCAGGCACGGGATCCGGTGTCAATGCCTCCGACCGCAGGGAGGACCGAAGGCTTGGGCATTGACACTGGGTGACGGGGGCTAGGCTTATGTGCCGGGCATGGAAGGAAGCGAGCAAGCCCGTGTATCCCGCCAGGTCTGGATTAAATATGGCTGCGGGGCAGTCTTCGCCAGTGATTTAGGTTTTGCAGTGGCGTAAGAAGTCCTAAAAAACGGGCAAAAAACAACCAGGGAATTCCACCTTTCCTAAACGAGCATCTTTGTCCAATGATGTTGTAAGGAATTCCAATCAATCACCCCGCCGTCTGTTTCAGTCTTCGAGGTTCATTTATGAAAAAAGCAAGTCGCCGCAAGCAAACACAAATGATCGACCGCGAAGCGGTTGAAAATGCCATGCTCGATACGATGCGATTGAGAGCGGCATTGCTTCTTGCCTGCACCGAGCTGTGCAACGGCGACCCCCTGGAAGGCTGGGGACTGGCGGAAGAGTTTTATGACCAGGCGCCGGCCCTCATCGCAGGTTTAACCGACACGGGCAAAACCCAATTGCCTTGCGGTCCGGCGCAAGTGCTACAATTTCCGACCAAACCAGATTCAAAGCCTTAGTGGACGAGGATTAGGATAAGGAATTAGGCGGGGGCAAGCCCCCGCCTTTGTTTTTGTTATGCGGCTGCCTTACTCTTACGAGCGGACTTCGCTTCGCTCGACTTTTCAGATTCAGGCTTTTTGCCACAGAGGTGGAATCCCGAGAGCTTCACCACCGGACGTTTCATCTCGACCTTAACGCCGTTGATTTCCTTCATGTATTTGGAGATTGAGAGCCTGCCAGCAATTGCAACTTCGCGTCCTTCAGTTATGTATTTCATAACCCGGTCAGCAAGCCCGTTCCAGGACTCGACATCAATCCACATAGGCTCCGGATTGTCGGTTTTGGATGAGTAGTCGGCCACGGCTAGAGAGAACTTAGCCAGTTTGTTGTCCGTGTCAGTGAAGGTTGTTGAGGTGGGATTTTGACCGACGCGACCGATGAAGTTGACTTGGTTGTTCATAAGATGGCACCTCCAGTGCTGTGTTTGAGTGCCAAAAGACACGCAACTGTTTTCGTGAGTGCAAGGACGCCGAGGCGCGGAACGCAGTGGAGTTTATCCTTGCACGGTAGAAAACCGGTGCCAGAGTTAGGCACTTTCTTACACAGCCCTGGGGTAGCCAGATATGCACAACCAACGAACATCAAGGCGCAGAGGTCTTCTCGCCTTAAGAACCATCAAAACGGACAATAAAAACGTGAGTTCTCTAAAGCCTGAAGACACTCATCACAGGACAATCCGAGACCAAACTTGATGTCGAAGAAAAGGACTAGTTGACCGAGCCAGAGATAACCGAAGACGCGTACAAACTAGACAAGCTCTCACTCTCCACAAAGGAATAAACGGCGTTAGAGATGAAACGCCAGGGCTCTCAAAGATTACGGCAAACAAAAAGCGCAAGTCTGACATGGGCGAAGCGAGTCTTTCTGAGCCTTTAGAGCAAGGTTGCCCATAGCAGCAGGGCAGAGGGTGAGCAGGTCATGTCGCACAGGCTCTACATGTCGCCCACCTCGGTGATAAGGAAAACTAACGATGTCTGTTTCAGAATCCATCACCTCGAAAGATCGAATAACTCCCGAATCCAGGTCGCTGTCCTGCAAGAGAGCTAGCTTCCAAACTGCTGCAGGCGTTTTGCACAATGCCAAAATCGCTTGTTCATAGTTCTCAGAATCAACCGAAAGCCAGCCCTGGCAGTTGGGTAGAGCCGCTAATTCAGTCAACGCATCGAACACAAGTCCGGGAGCAAAACTTCTGGTGTAAAACCAGAACTTGCACCCAGTGTACTTTTGAGCGGTTAGCATCCAAGCACGAACGTAATCGACGGAGAAAAAATCTCCCACATCGTGGATACGCAAAGTCCAAGGGATTGTAGTTTGCACACCAGCAATCCTGGCAGTGAGCCAATCGCGTGGGCGTGCTTGATCAACAAGCATCGAAAGATTTTCAGCCAGTAGCTCCGGGCCGCCCTCGTCAAGGAGGAATTGCAAAGTCCGCAAATTACGAGCCCGCTTTGCTTTCTGACCTTGACTTTGATAGCGGATTCCGTTGCCATAGCATAGTCGTTTGCAAAGTGTAGTCGCATTGATGCATGTCTCAGTCCGTGGAAGACTGAATGCCCATCCTACTTTGCTGTTATTGGTCAGCTCCAAACCATAATCAAGAGTTATTGCCATCGTCCATTTCTCCATGAGCCTAAACTGGCAGCACGCGCTGCTGTGGCTCGCCCCCCGGCTTGGCTCCGGAGCGACTACGTCAGTAAAAAATTCAGGAGAAAAAGAGACAAGGCGGTCGCGCCGGTGGTGCAAAGTCGGGAGAATGGGCGAACCAGCGCGGCGAGAGCAGGAACAACCTGGTCTTGGGGGCAACCAATAAGACTCAGGAAATTTTCAAAAATCGTTGCCATAATCCAGCCAAAAGTTCTCGCTAAAGTAATTTCAGTGAGCAAGGCGGGCGGATTATGGCAAGACTAGAAGACCTTCAAAACCGCGAAACACAAGGTATTGAGTCACGAAATGCCGCCTTTCTTTCGCAATCTGTACAAGATTTGTTTGAGACAAAGTTTGGTCCAGGTATTCAAAATGCTTTGCCGGAACTATTAGATTTTGGGGCAGGGCCGGACTTATACCTGTCGGCCGCTTATACTGATGACAGCCGATCTTCAGCGGGTGTTTTCATGGCGGACGAGTCAGACAACAAACCAGAGGTGCCTAAAGTACAGTCCCCGTGGGACGCTCTACGTCGTCCTGATGCCATCCGGACGAAGGAAGACGAGGCGATTTGGGCCAAGATGCAGGAGCCCCATAAGCTCGGAAAGGATGAGTCTGCCACGCATATCGGGCTTACGCCAGAGGTGGTCGCTGATATGCAGAAGAAAGGACAGGCGTCTAAACTGGTCTTTTTTGACAGCGCAGCCGAAGGCGCTCTGTCTGCACTCCAAGAAACGGCCAAGGAAAAGCCGACTTTGTTGGCGAATGTTCCTGAAGCCCAAGATGTCGTTTCCGACATGACCAGGGGCGGCCTGCCGATGCCGGGGACGTTGCTTCCAGAGCCATGGATGCTCAAGGCCGGTGCTGATCTGTTTCCTACTTTCTGCAAGATCGCTTTGAACGCAACATCGGCCAAATTCCAAGAAACGTTTGATGCTGTGAAGAAAGCCGTAGTCAATCCTATCGAGCATCCTTTCCGAGGACATGAAGAAGCGACGCTAGCCCTTGTTCCACAGGCTAGTTGGAGCGAAGCATACAAGGCTTTCCCTGACCTGAAGAAGATTGGTGGATTGTCAGAAGAGCAGTCCACCAGACTAATGAAAGCGATTGTGGGCAATGAATTGACCTTTTACGGACCTGAAGACAAAGCGCAGGATGCAATTTGCGTGGCCGGACAAGGAAGATTCATAATGGGCAAAACGGTAGGATTCGCACAGATAGCCCCTGAAGGAGTGCGCAAAGTCTCTGCTGAATTCGATGAAGAAGTTAAGAAGGGCAGTCGGGCGATGAATCCGCTTGCGAAGCTAGCAGCACTTAGCGACGACGAACTAGCAAAAGCGATGCTGAAGCCAGAGAATGTGCCGGTCTTAGTCGCGGCAAACATCGCACACAATCTAAAAATGTTTGCCAACCATGCAAGCGAAGTGGAGATAAACCCACTGACACTGGGCTATCAGTTCAATCCGGACTGCGTTTATGCAAAAACAGACACAAAACACTCGAAAATATTGAGCACGAAAGAAGCTCGCAAAATGGGTCTTGGTGACGATGATACGGTTACAGCGTTGCCGTCAAAAAACGTTCTGGCAAAATCGGAACACGCGCACAACATTGAAAAATGGCTCAAGAAGCTGGGCGGCTAAGATTTTTTCGTGACGATTTTGATTATTTCGTAAACGCCAAGGCCTAATGCTCCAGAAGCAAAGCCGCATGCAGCCCCTATCACAAGTGCAAACTTTAGCGATTCGGTTTCGTCACCGGGTTGTTTTATTTCCCAACCGGCGAACCGAGCTCGTGCTCGGTGCATGTCTTTAAGACCATAGTCATACCAGTGCCAGACGGAAAGTCCGCCAATAATAAAAAACGGTAGCAGAAAGGCAATTAACCGCCCTTTGGAAAGGAATTTTTTTCGCCCTGGTTGATCGTCCATCGTTCAAGTATAAAACTCTCGCGTTAGCATGCCAGGCTTCAAACTTTAGAAAGCGGGCGGCCCCCTGGTCTTTGGGAGACTTTCGTGTACGACGGACCGCCCAGTAATAACAAAACACAGATCCGAGCCACTGGACTGCTGATAATTAGAAGACACGTAAAGAATTGAAGAAGCCAAAGAACTGACCTGTTCAGGCGGCGCGGACGTTACTTCAGGAACAACTAAATTGTCTTCTTGAAGAAGGTCAGGAGCTTCCTGAACGAGATCAGGAACGATTGAAATGAACAGGGCCGGGCGCTCCGGCGGCCTAAGATCGCCTCCCCCGTTTGACAACCGGAATATTCCCCAGATATCTACATGGCGCCGGATCGTCTTTCGGTCGCAGCCGGTGACGCGTTCCAATGCCCGCACACTGACCCGCTTGCCATTTTCCAGCAGTAGCAGTACTCCACTGCGAATTTGTTCGCGCGCGCCTTCTTCCCTTCCGACATTGCCTTTTCTGAAATCGTCGGGGCACCAGACTCGTCCAGTTTGTTTTGTCAGTCGTATTAGGCGATCGATTGCGCGATCGCTAAGGTTGGAATAACTGGGCTGGCTTTGGTGAGAGCGCTCAGCGCCTTCAGAAGGCGTCCAATTGCAAGCGGACTGTATATCCCGTCCTATTTGGCCCCAATCGCCTTTCAAAACCGATTTTGAGAAGCCGTTGTGTTTTTCTCGCAGCCAGGCTTCGATTACTTGGGCCCTTTGCTCAGCACGAGCCACCCCTGGTAATGCCCTGACACCTTCGGCTACGTCGCCATACCAGAGGTAGTGCCCAATAGATAAAACCGCCTGGTGGCGTTGAGAAGGCGCGGTCAGCCCGTTTAACCAGAATTCGCGACCGGCGTTATAAACGTCCGGTAGCATGCCGGCGAAAGTGAAGAAGTCGGAAAAGCCGTCATCTGGCGGATCTTGCTCCGGCGTCGCCGGCGGAACGATATCGGTCGCGGCGGCGGATTCAATGGCTTCTAGCCTGCGTTTTATACAATCCTGGACGTAGTACCAATCATGACTGTTTGCGTCCAGGTCCTCGACAAAGGTAGTTATTGCCTGATCAGTGGAGATGTCTTCTCTTGTAAATCTAGTTTCCCCTTGGTCATCCAGCCAGGCAAAGCCGCGTTGTAGGGGCAAGCGGAGCCCATTGTTTGACGGGAAGAGTTCAAGCTGACCTTTTCTGACTTCAATTCCTTCAGCCAGTAGCCATCGTTTGAAAAGGTCGTGACTTTCTCTGCTATCAACTAATTGGTCAAAAGCCAAGTAAATATGCCAGCCTTCGCTTTCACTAGATTGATACAAGAGCGGATTCAGTAGCCCGACCGACGAAAGCAGGTGTTTGAGACGGGCAAGACCAATTTCGTTGTGATACTGGCTTTCTATATCAACATCAAAAACAGAAACCTGTGACTGCTTGTCCCAACGACATCCCCAAAAGCATTTTTCCTTCAATGCAATTGCAGACAAAATAGTGTCATCTGTGAGATGTCCGTGGCGGCTGACAGTGACCCAATCGCGGTGCGGCCATTTCAATATGCTTCTTTGCCTGTTCGGAAACAGCGACAAAAATCTTTGTCGCACGTCCTCAAAAGCAACTTTAGTTTGCGCGCTCAAATCCACTGAGCGCGCCGAAGCATGTCCGGTAATTGTTTGTCACCCGTAATTTTTGACGAGTTGACCTATCCGGACCGTTGGTTTATTCTGGTGTCACTTCGGAAAAATAGCCAAAAATCCGACGACAACTGAATATCTTGAGGTCCGCAAAAGATCTCTCAAAAAACATCGCCCCCAAGCGGTGTTTTTTGTTTAGTTGATTGTTTGAGTCAGCGGTTCTGCTTTCTAGGGAGCCGGGCTCCAGATGTCTAACGGATATGCATTGGTTTTCTTTGCCAAGTGCCACCAGCCACTATATAAGGTGCCTGGAAATCGATCAACACTTTGGATCTCTCAGAAGCGGATCGCCGGGCAGTTCAACCCATGCAGAATTGAGCCTGAAATGCACTTCGTGGTGCTAAACCGTGTGCATAAGCCAATTGCCAAAAGGCAGAATAGGGATACCCGAAACAAAGACGAAACGACCGCGAAGTTTTTCGGACTATCGCGAAGCGCCACGAAGAACCCCGAAGAGTCACACAAAGAAATAGACCAATGCACCACGAAGCACGCAGAAACGCCCAATCATCAAACAGGTTGGGACCTTCCGGGTTTCAGCAAATTCCACCAAAACCACTTCGTCCTCTCACTTCGGGGTAGCGCGAAGAGCACCACGAAAACCTTCGGGGCGTTCCGAAACACTTCTGGATATACCACCGAAATGATTTCGCAGTTAGTTCGCGATGACTTCCGCATGTTCGGGTTGAACTGTAAAAGCCAACAACGGCAAGGGTTAAGGGAAATTCTGTCTAGTTCGGGGCATTCGGAACGAACGCGAAAAACCAAAAGGCGCTATATCACCGAAAATTTTTTATCGCGAAGAGATCCACCGGCGGCGGTTTTGCGAACTAGGTCGTTTCAGGGTCTACCTCGAAACGATTTCTTGCTAATTCTTCGCCCGCATGGATGGCGAAGAGTTTGAATTAAGCGGTGATTTTTGGTAGTTGTAAAATAGCTGAAAGGCTCTATAATACAGGTGTTCAGGCATTCAATATATCCAAATGATGCGCCACTAGATATGGAGCCATGGTGTGAAAACTATATCGGTCAGAGAAGTCGCAGAAGCTTTAGGAATTTCTACGAGGGGGGTTTTGTACCGCCGAGAGAAAGGACACCTTAAAGGCATTCTTGTAAAAAACGAACGCGGCGTCGATGAATATCGGATCTACCCGACGAAGGAAATTATTGAAGGTCTAAAAAAGATCAATTCGCCCCTCGTAGCATCACCAGACGCAATCGAGGGGTTTGATGTGGTCGATGCTCAGACTGTTACCGAAGAGGACACAATCTACGACTCGACTTTCGGCCCTGATGATGTTGTCGAACCAACTCAGACAACGTCACAAAGATCTGAATGGTCGGACAATGCGAGGACCGCAGCCAATGGCATGGCAGATGAGCTATGGAATAACGTTATCAGCCGTTTCATGGAAAAGCTGGAGAAAAAAGACCAGTTAATTGGTGAGATGCGCGTTGAGATACAGGAAAAAGACAGGCAACTAAAGTTGCTACCGGATTTTCAAAAACAAGCAGAAGATAAACGAAAAGAAGCCGAGTTGAAGGAGCTTGAGGCTGTAGCTTTGCGCAAACAAGTGGACGCACAAAAGGAAGCAAAAGAGACCGAGATAGCGCAATTAAATTCAGATCTTGAAACAGCACGAATGGAAAGAGAAGCCAAAGAAGAAGCAGCAAAACTGTTGGAGCAGGAAAACGAGCTACTGAGAAAACGAGCTGAGGAAGCTGCTCTAAGCGCAGCGAAGCTTGAGCTGTTGGAAAATGAAATTTTACTGTTGAAGAAGCCCAAACCGTCCTGGTTTCAAAAACTTTTTATGCCTGCAGACGGACAGTAGCTGGCGGAAAAGGAATAAACGAAAAACAATGCCAACAGTCAGATAAGTTGCTCAGTTGCGAAGCTCGGTTTTCACTTTCATTACTGTTGTCTTGCTAATCCCCAATTCATTGGCAATGTCACGCACCGATCTTCCCTCGGCTATCAGCCTTTGTACACGCTCGGAACGATCAAAGCCTGGTCTTCCGATAGCCTTTCCACTTTTAGTGCCTTTAGAACGGGCGTGAGCTATCCCAGATTTGATTCGTTCACGCAGCAAATCGTTTTCGAATTCCGAAATGGCAGCCAACATATTCAACATCAATTTGCCCTGGGCAGTGGAAATGTCGAGGTCCGGTCCATTGAGGGCACGAAGAGCAACATTGCGGTCCGATAGCTCCTGAACAGTGGAGCGCAGGTCGGGTGTGCTCCGGCCCCAGCGAGACAACTCCGAAACGAGGACCAAATCAATTTGTCCTGCTCTGGCAAGTTCCAGGACCTTTTTGCGTTCCACGCGATCATTTTTGGCGCCACTACCGATTTCTTTAAAAATGGCGACGATATTTAAAGTGCCGACGGCTGCATAAGCTGTTAATTCGGCTACCTGGCGTTCGCAAGACTGATCACTTGTGCTGACCCTGGCATAAATTGCTGTTCGCTGTACCATAAACCCTCTTGGCAAAATGCCCATATTAGTCCGGACTGGTTGGGCGTTTCAGGCGAAGTAATTACCGTACCACAAAGGTAATAGTTTCTGGCACAGCAATCAGCAGTTGTCGTTAGGGGTAATTCGAGGCCCATCATTACGGGTGCAGGTCTCAACTCGCCAAGCTGTGGGTGTTACTGGACGACATCTGTAGAATTCAGCGCCAACGGAAAAATAGATTGTTCGAGGTTGGGAAGTGCGTTGAACGATTTTGATTTCAAGATCGGGATCGAGCCTTCCTTCAAAAAAATCACTGATGGCCTCGAGCTGTCCAAAGGCTAGAACTGCGAGCGATTCGGCGAAGTGGCACTGAAATTACCTTTCTCTTGAACTGCATCAGGTTCACCGGCCCATCTTTTGAGTGTTTCCAAAAGTTTGTTTTGACTACAGTCTTTTGGGATGAATTCATCCATTCCTGCTGCCAGACATCGTTCTCGAATATCTCTATCACTATCAGAGCTAAAGCCAATTATAGGAACATGGCTCCCATCCTGAGTTTGATACATCCTCATCTGCCGAGTGCATTCAAAGCCATCCATTCTTGGCATACTGCAATCCATGATGATTGCAGCATATTGCCGAGTTCTACAGAGTTCAATTGCGTCCTGGCCGCTTGTTGCTTTATCAACTGAAAAACCGAAAGATTCGACCGACAGTGCGGTTCCTTCCAGCACTATAGGCGTGTCATCGACGATTAAAATCGTAGGCATTATCTAAGTTTCGCCCGCTCAAATAAGCCCCAACCGGAAATGAGGATCACGCGAATTCTCTGCCACGTGTCACTTGCCTCTTCTTCGCGTCCTTGAGCTTCATACAGGTCGTGGAGTCCGAGCAAGACAGAACCGGCCAAAGGACTGTAATAGCCTTCGCAGACTTCGGCTTGCTGCAATGCGTGCTTGTACAGGCGTTCCGATTCAGCAAAATCGCCTCTCGCAAGCGCAGCACCTGCAAACTCAGAACGAGCCTCTATGACACGAATTTGCAATAACCGACACATATTAGCTCCCTCATCTTTCTATAGAACTTATTCCCGCAAAGCAGGCACCTATGACTATTTACCTGTGTTAATAACGGTAGTCTATTTGTCCGCTCGACCCTGTAGGGCGGACATTTTGCACGTGAAAACCGGAAATAAAACAGTCAGGCAATTTGGAAAGCGTGTGCGCGAGCTGCGGCTTTCGAGACGTTGGAGTCAACAGCATTTAGCTTCGCTCCTGGACGTAGAGCAGGCTTACGTTAGCAGCATTGAACGGGGTGAGTATGGCCCGTCGCTTCGCCGTGCAGCTCTTATTTCAGAAGCTTTTGGACTTTCTCTCTCCGAGTTGTTTTCCGGTATTGGACCGTGCCTGCACGGTTAGTGATTTCTCCTGTATGACTTTGCGGGTAGCCAAGTGCATTGTGGCTCAACTTTACTCTCTTTGCTAACAACCGTTCGAATGATTTTTTTTATTAAATTTTGAAGCCTCGCTTTTGTGATTAGTGGAGGGCTAAAGATCGCAATGACCGATTATATTAGGTCGCCAATCGTCGCCTAGTTCTAGGACAGTTGCGTCCATGAACCAAGAGAGGCGCATAGTTAAGACACTCGGCAGGCAAGTCAAAAAGCAGCGCCAAGCTCTGGGCTGGTCGCAGATGTTTTTAGCAGCAGAAGCCGGACTGGATAAAGGTTACATCGGCAGCATAGAGCGAGCCGAAGTTAATCCGTCGATCAAAAAAATAGCAAGAATCGCTGACGCTCTCCAAGTGCGGGTGATCGACCTTTTGGACGACGGACGTAATTCTCAAGGACGGTTCTAGGCAAACTGGCCTGTCTGTTTCATGATGGAAACAGGCAGGTGATTCTAATGACGTATTCAGACAAAACGATAGTTTGCCGCGATTGCGAAAAGGGCTTTGTGTTCACAGCCGGAGAGCAGGAATTTTATGCGCTCCGGCAGCTTTCGAATGAACCTAAACGTTGTCCAAACTGCCGTATGGCTTCCCGAATCAAACGGGACGGCGGTGATCCAGAAAGGCAAATAACCGAAACCCCATGCCACGAATGCGGTACCCTAACGCGGGTTCCATTTAGACCAACAGGCGCCAAACCCGTATATTGCTCAAGTTGTTTCCGAAAGCAAAAGTTGCAGAAATGAGATTAAACATTCTCGTTGTGATGGATATCAAGCCAGACAGGCTGACGATTACCGGTCTGAGACTTTTGAATGAGGCTATACACTCTTTTGGCTACAACCCAGTCGTGGCCCGCGATTCTGATGACGCTTTACGCATCCTAAATGAAGGCAACATCAGTGCTGTGCTTTGTACCGTGGGACTCTATAACGGAACGGCTTTCGATCTACTGCTTGCTGCAAAAGCCCAAGACCTGGTAAGCATGCCATTTATCGTTGTGACGGTATCCCAAACCCCTACTCAAGATCAGATCTTGACGATAGGTTGCGAATCAACAGGCGCAATTTACTTCAATATGGGCAACTACGATTCAAGAGAAGAAATGCGGCAGGAATTGAAAAAGCTCTTGCTTAAGTTCGATGAGCAAGGTTGTTCTGCGTTTTAGTAGGAACCATGCGGATCTTGTTATTTTGCCGAGGAATCGCGGCATAGCTTATTGACAACCAAAGTCATTTATGGGAAGTTGATAACAGAATCCACGAAGAGGCTGATTGGGAGCCGCCTTACACAAGTCAAACGATCATGAAAAAACAGAAAAAGCCCGTGAATAAAGCGAAGGCATCGCAGTCCTTCAGCAAGCAACCTGCGAAAACGTCTCACAGAGGGCTTTCCTGGATTGTTTCGGGAGTTCTTCTGACGGTAATCGTCCTTGGACTTGGCTTCGCTGATGCTGCAAATGCGAGAAATGCATTACTCCAAGAAGCGGCTATCAGAGCGGCCTCCAGACGAATGTCGAATGGCGCAGGCAACTATCAATCAGGGGAATCATATCGCCTTCCGGCAAACGCCAAAGCAGCAAACCGCGAAGAATCAAAGTTACTTTTGGCTCAGGGAAGTGGCTCAGAGAGCCAAATTACTTACGATCCTTTTGGTCGCCTGGTCAAGATTGTTGATCCAGAAAGTACTGTTAGGCAATTTGTTTGGCTAGGGGATCGCATAGCAGAAGAGCGCGATGGAAGCGGTTCCGTGACGAAGCAGTTTTTCGATTGGGGCGAAATCATCGGCGGTACAAAATACTTTTACACGCGCGATCACTTAGGTTCAGTGCGGGAGATGACCGATCAGAGCGGAAGCGTTGTTGCACAATATAGCTACGATCCGTTCGGCAACGTCACCAAGATCAA
Source organism: Candidatus Peribacteraceae bacterium (assembly GCA_022843885.1). Classification (GTDB taxonomy): domain Bacteria; phylum Patescibacteriota; class Gracilibacteria; order Peribacterales; family Peribacteraceae; genus JALHMU01. Next base: position 40,506 of record JALHMU010000002.1, read on the forward strand.
AGGCTCTGGCGCTGATTCTGACTTCCTTTTCGCTGGTTATTTCTATCATCGTCCCAGTGGTTTATATATCACTGCGCACCGGCTCTACAGTCCAAAACTTGGACGGTGGCTGAGTCGCGACCCACTTAACGAGCCTGAATTCAACATGATGCCTACGAATCCCGATCCCGATGTGCCTCAAGCCATGCTTGTCTCGCAGCTCGATCCGATGAGTGATGCTGTTGCAATGCAAAACGATCCCCGGCTCGCCGCCTTTGCTCCGCTGGCACGTACAGCGGGAAATAATCCTGAGATGCAACGTCACATCGCTAGCATGATTCCACGCATGCCGGGGCTTCATCAGCCCAAAATGCCAAGCAACGGCAATTTATACGCGTATGTGAACAACAATCCCGTGAGCTTTCGCGACCCGTCGGGACTGGATGGAGATTGGGCTTGGTGCTCTGAATTCTGTTCGCGCAACACGAAGAGCGCCCTCGGTTGGCTAATTTGTATGATGTGGTGTATGGACAACACCCATCAACCAAAATGTCCGCCCGCATCACCGCCTTGGGGACAATTCTAGTGAGCTTTCAACAAGCCGACGAACTGAAACAAGAAATCAGCAAATGGCAAAATAGGGCACAAGCTGCTCACAGACAAGGTGATCGCGATCTTGTCCGTAGTGCCTTAAAAGAAAAACGTCGCTATAAACGACTCTTAAATGAGCTACCAAGCGATGATCCGCCGTTTACCGCGTTAGTCCCGAAGCGTCAGCCACCCGGCTCCGGAGCAACCGAAATTGCTCTGCCTTTGCCGAAGTCCGAGGACGAAAACAACGGGTCTGAAAATGAATGATGTTTCATGGCTTCTCATTCAATGCTTGAAACTGCCACTGCGCGCCACGTTCAAGGATTGAATTCCAATGCTTCCCAAGAGGCAAAACAGCCAAAATTATTTTTGGGGTAGTCAAAAACCAGCGAACGAGGCGATCAACCTTCATTTTTTTTGGAGCAGGGCCGGTGTTGAATTTTCTACGAGATTTCGTAGCCCTTCGAGCAACATCGGCTTTTCGTAATAGCCATTCATGCCCGCCTTGAGACATTTTTCTTTAGTTGAACCGCCACCGGAGACGGCAACGATAGAAGCAGGTTTGCGGTCCTCTGATTCTTCAAAGCTCCTGATCGCGGCTGTGGCTTCCAGACCGCCCATAATAGGCATTTGCACGTCCATCAAAATCAAATCGTATTCAGCATCATGAACGCGGCGCACTGCTTCTGCCCCGTTTGCGGCTGAGTCCGCCTTAATTCCGAGGGCATGCAGTTGCATGACCAGGGCGTGCCTCAAATGCACGTTGTCTTCCACCACCAGCACCGGAACGCTTTCATCAGCCATTTGACACCTTAAAAACTGAGAACCCAGAGAAGGACGGGCATTAATCTTCTCCGCTCCCGACAACTATAATTAAGCGTCCCTTCCAGCAGGCAAAAAAATGCGAAGAAAGCTGCCTTTTATTTTGTCACTGTGCATTATTAGCACGGTGATTGCGGCTTCGGCCGAAGAACAGAAAAATCAATCAACTCAAATCATAAACAGCTCACTGGGAACTATTGGCCAATGCGTGGTGGTTACTGTTTCATCGCCAGGCGCTAAGACACAGGAATATCACGCAAAGATTCCTAACGATATGTATTCTCCCGCTGGTGACAACACTGCGCTCGGGCTGATCGAAATTGGCAAACGTGTCACCGACGGCATCAACAAAGCCAAAAGACTAGAAGGTTCAACGACTGTCACTATTCAGATCGAGACGAAAGTACCAAAATCTTCTGCAAGACCTTGATACAAAATTGCTAGCAGGTTTCAGAAATTGAAGCCTGCTGACAAGTGCTATAACGGGGATGGAGACTCGCGATTATGGCTTCGCAGTCATAATCGCACAGATGAAATCAAAAGCCTTGGCAGTGTTCGGCCAAGGCTTTGCTTTATCGAATGATTTTGCGCAACATGAGTTTGGTGCGGCAGTTCAATGACTTGATTTTTCAGCAGAGGAAATCACGCTATCCGCACACGAGCAGGTTTCGGCATGTCCAGCCGCTTTATCCAATTTTATTGAATGATGCAGTTTCTGTGTAGGTCGCTCGCGACTGGATTCGACATCAGACGTATTCAACAGTAAAGCCTCGCGCTCACTTTCGATCATTATTTTTTGGAGATACGGCAGGACCTGACGCTCATCCCAACGAACGTGATCTTCAATAACAACTGCAACTGCATCAAAATCTTTGGCTTGAAGACTGGGATCTTTACTTGAGGTTAGCGTTCTAATCGCTACGTTGATTTTTTGATGTTGTTCTGCAATTTCTGCGGAAAGAAGATCGCTAAACTTCACCTTCGAAAGGGCAGCTTGCTCATCGGCTAGATACTGCTCAACTAATGCTGCGTGATGTTTCCTAAGCTCTGTCGCCAAAGAAATGCGATCTTGTTCTGTGCCCGAAGCGGCTTTGTAAAGCCTTTGAACCAGCACCAACAAGACACCGTGGTCGCGTGACAATGGCTGTAGAGCAGCCTCACGCTCTAGTTTTTGATTTAACATGGCCTTTTTCCTCTTTTTGTGGTCAGTAATTATTTCAGGGCGTACTTTATTTGCAACGAAGAGCCAATGCGTCTTCCGCCTCAATTGCTTTCGGAAAGAGAATTGAATTCTCTTTGTGTATGTGGATTCGCAGGTCTTCATCGAGGTGAGCGAGACCGCCCAGCAATGCCCGCCAACTTGTGCAGGCGTGACCTGGAGGTGTGTATTGGTCGGTCAGTTCTCGCAACTGCATTAGCGCCTCACCGGCGTCATTGTGTTCGGACTCCATGCACCGGACTGGGTTGGCAACCGTACCAAAAGGAGCTTTAGGTAATTCAACACCCCGATCAAGCTTGCGTATGAATGGAAAAAGAACCATTTCTTCTTTTGTTGTGTGCTGTTCGATTTCCTGCCTCATAGCCGAGAAAATCGCGGCTACCTGAACGAGACGTGGTTCTTTAATTCCATGAACTCGGGCCACTTTGTCAGCCAGTTCTTGCAAGCGTGGTAGCTCGACTTTTAAAAAGGCATGATGTGTTTGTTGAATATGATCGGCTAGCTCAGTCAATGTCGCATCAAGCCAGGTCTTGGTGTTTGTGTCTACAACTGCGTTGGCGTCGCTTTCTTCCAGATCGACTAGAACTGCCTGTGGATCTATTGAGGCTTTGACGCAAGCGTCCTCAAGCGTTTGCTTACCACCACAGCAAAAATCGATGCCGTAGCGGTCAAAGACCACTGCGCGGAGAGGTTGTTCGGCAACAAGAGTGCCAACCGGTTGGTGTTTAAAATCCTTCATTTCAATTACTCCCTTCAAATGGGCTTAGGCAGCCCCAATGCGATTGATAGTCGGCGCTATCTGAGTGGCCTCGAACAACGGCAGACTGACGCAGGAACAACTCTGGAAATATTCCTTTTTCGCTCCGCATTCTGGACAGCTCCAGTCTTCCGGCAATTGTTCGAACTCAATGGCAGGCTTGCCGTTCGCGGGCAGCCCCTGTCCTTCGTCGACAATGTAATTACAGAGTGTGCAAATGAATTTCATGACTTTATCCTCCACCTATTCAATACAAATGTACCTTTGTATCCATAATAACACTTTAACGCACCTCGTCAAGACCGCTAACGCCCGCTGCGTGGTATTCTGTATATAAAGGTATAAAAGTTCACAAAGGGAGGTTAGCCATGATTTCTCAAACAGCCGAATACGCTTTGCGGGCTATGGTTTTTTTGGCTATGAGAGATTCGGCTGCGACCGGACAAGAGATAGCTGAAACCACCAAAGTGCCACCCGGCTACCTGAGCAAAATTATGCAGCAGCTTGTCAAAGGCAAGCTGGTAAATTCACAACGCGGTATTGGTGGCGGTTTCACCCTATCAAAGCGACCTGTTGAAATATCCATTCTGGATGTGATCAACGCTGTTGATCCAATTGACAGAATTACTTCATGCCCTCTTGGTATTCAGTCGCACGGTTTCAATCTTTGCCCTTTACACAAGCGGCTATCGGAAGCAACATCCAATGTAGAATCCGCTTTTGCCGCATCGAATCTCAGCGAACTTGTTGAAGAATCGAAGAGCCCTTTGTGCGCAAGTGTTCCATTGACGCCGAGCGAAACGCTGCCTCAATGCTAGTTTTAAACTCAAGTCAGAGTATGAGCTGGTGAGTGTTCTGCAATTTCTGAAAATGCAAGAACATGTCCATCAAGATCCAAGCAATATGCTACGCACATTCCCC
>JALHMU010000003.1 GCA_022843885.1 Candidatus Peribacteraceae bacterium
CACGAGGTTATCACCGGAACCGGACGCAAGTGTGAACAAGGTGCTCTTGTATTCCTCCAATGGAGCAGATGCCTCTTCCGTTTCACCTTCATTTAGAAGTGCCAAGGCCTCGCTGAGACGCGTGTCTGCTTGCTGGATACGCTTCTCGACTTTGGCTTCCTGACCGACGGTAAACAGTACATCAACTTCCTCGGCTACACGCTTTACCGGATATAAAAGAGATGTAGGCAAAATACCTGCACTCTTCTCGCGGCGTTCACGATGTAGGGCAACGAGTCTTTCGCGATGTGCGTTGTCACGATTGGTATTCTCGGCAATCCATGAATCACGTAGATCATGTTTGGAAATTTCTCCCGGAACGTACTGTCCCGAGCTGAGTGTCAGTATTTCATTCGTGACGAGGTACAATTTTTCCGGACCGTTTTGAACAAGTGCACGATGATCGAGCATCGCGATGGACACACCGTGTTGGAGATCGATACTTAGACTGCCCTCATTCAATGCGACCGTATCTGCATTTGGAAGTTCGATGATGAAGCTATCCACGGTTGGCGGCAACAAGCCGAGAACCCACGCCTTGCCTTTGATCATACTAAGCGTGCTTGGGAGTGATGGCTCGGGTCGGTCTGCGAGATCATGCAAACGAATACTCGTGTGTGGTGCCAAACGAACAACAGCATCGTCATGTAAGACGAGTGTTGCACCTTGCTCACCGGTCGTGATCAATGCGGCGTTACTCAGTGTGTAGGGAGCGGTAACTGGAACGACAATTCCTCCGATCGAAACATCGACCGTGCCACCTTCTGGAATGATCTCTACTTTGCTTTGCGCCTGCGTAGACGGTGCGAGCAATGCGAGTGGCATCAATCGAACGATCAAGACGAAGATGGCAAATGCAGCCGTCCACTTCAGCCCTCCGCTGACAAATGTGACTCGAACTGGGGCCAAACGTCCGCTCATTGCCTGCCAGATTGCATTGCTTTGACCGTGGCTTGGGGACAAAGAATCTTTGAACGACGGCAAGACGCCTGCTGCCGGTGAGGAGATTCTATCGAGGAGTCGTGCTTTCACTTTTTGGCCAAAAGAAGCGGTTGGATGCGTTTTGGCGACCGCAGCTTTGAGATCGTGGGAGTCGATTCGCTTCAAAACACGTGCTTTCATCCGTTCCGAAGCCGTTTGAGAGGGCTTCAGGTTCTTCGCGAGCCGTGAGAGAAGGTCATCGAGATGCATAGAGTTTGTCAGTCGTTAAAACGCAGGATTAGGGCTTTTGTTACACAGAATCTTTGATTGTGGAGGGTAAATACGATTCGAGCTTTTTGAGCGCTCGGAACTTCAAAATTCTGACCGTTCCTTCGCGGATGCCCATCGCTTTGGCAATTTCTGCATGGGTAAGGTCGCTGACGTAACTGAGGAGCAATGTTTCACGATATCGTCGTGGTAGTTCATTCATCGCTTTTCGGACCGTCGAAATAGTCATGCCCCGTTCCGTGCGACGCTTTGGATCGCTTGATGTGTTCTCATCCTGCACATTTTCTGAGAGTTCATCGAAACCACGATGTCTACGGTACGCATCGATCACAACGTGACGCGCAATACGGAACAACCATGCCGCAAATGGGACATTCTTTTGCGCTTTATAGGTGTGCAACTTTTCCCATGCTTTCACGAAAATATCGGCAACAAGATCTTCCGCGAGTTCTTCCGGAAAACGAAAAGCGACATAGCGATACACCGGCGTGAGATACGCATCATAGATTGCACCGAACGCTTCGGTATCGCCTTCTTGAGCTGCACGAACGAGTGTGAAGAGCTCTTCCTGAGAGAGTGGATTCTGTTGCATGCGAGCACGCAGTATAGAGGAAATACGACGATGAAAGCGAAAAGTAACGATGGATTACTCCCATTCAATCGTTCCTGGTGGCTTGGTCGTCATGTCGAGGAGCACCGTATCAATACCCGGAATTGCGAGGAGTCCTTTGGTCATTGCAGCGAGTACGGATGCGGGAATCGTGCCCATTCCTGCCGTCATTGCATCGGTAGATTCCACGGGGCGTAGCACAATCGTTTGTCCGCCCGGTGTCGATCCAGCTGGCAAGAGAACGACAGGAAATTGCCAAATAGACTGATACAAATTCTCCGAACGCATGATGCGATCGACCAAGTTGTCTGCATCACGCAAAAGATCTGCTCGCTCACGTGTAATCGACAGTGGTGTGAATGAAAATTCAAATGGATCGGCATGCGACAGACACACGAGCACGCGATTGATATCGCGGCTTTGATTCGGAATGGATGTTGCGAGCGGGATCATCGCATCGATATCGCCTTCTTTCTCTTTCGAGAAGAGAACGAGCGCATGTCGGTACGTGCGATTGTCGCCCTGAACTCCCACCGAACGAATCGGAAGAATGGCTGATGGATGCGAAATATCGAGCTTTGGCGTTTCAATGGTATCCGGTTTGTCAGCGCAGAGAATACGCACGCCGAGTCCCGGACCTGGGAATGGATGTCGCCACACCAAATCGTGCGGTAGTCCGAGTTCTTCACCGAGAATTCTGACTTCATCTTTGTACAATTCTTTCAGTGGTTCGATCACGAGACCTTGATCGATCATTTTCTGAATCGCATCGACACGGTTGTGATGTGTTTTAATTTTGTCAGCGTGTTTTGTACCGCCGGTTTCGATCGTGTCTGGATAAATTGTGCCTTGTCCGAGCATCCATTTTCCATTTTCAAGTTGCATCGATTCACTGACGCGTTTTTGTACGGCAAGAAATGTGTCACCAATGATTTGTCGCTTCTTCTCTGGCTCCGTGACACCTTTGAGATTCGACAAAAACTCTTCAGATGCATCTTCAACGTGGAGATTTTTAATGCCGAGAACATCAAAGGCCTGCTTGATCAGCGTCACTTCGTCTTTGCGCATCAGTCCTGTATCAACGAGAAGACCCACGACGCGATCCGCACCCAACACTTGATTGAGTAATGTGAATGCGACGGTCGAATCGACGCCACCTGAGACGAGCATGAAGACATTTTTTTCACCGACTTCTTTTGTAATATCGTCACCAATTTTTTTCGCAAAACTTTCGACGGACCAAGGTGCAGCTTTGCTCACATCAACGAAACGTTTGAGCATATCGATCCCATGTTCGCTGTGCATGACTTCTGGATGAAACTGCAGTGCGAAAAATTTGCGAGTCTCATCTGCAAAGGCCGTATTCTTGCACGTATCCGATGTTGCGATGAGTTTGAAACCTTCCGGGAGTTTCACGGCTTCATCACCGTGGCTCATCCAGACCGTGCAACTGTCGCCACAATCTTGCAGCAACGTATCGCCATCGACGATCGTAATTTTCGTGCGACCATATTCTTTCACATGTCCCGGCTTCACTTCTCCGCCGAGCGTTTGTGTCATCCAATGTAAACCGTAACAAAGTCCGAGTACGGGCTTTCCGAGTTCCAGAATTTTTTTGTCAGCCTGCGGACTACCTGCGTCATACACACTTTGCGGTCCACCCGACAAAATGATTGCTGCGGCATCTTTCAAATCTTCCGCCGGCGTCTCGGGTGGAAGGATCTCCGAATAGGCTCCAAGCCTGCGAATCCTGTTTCCAATCAGGTGCGTGTATTGGCTCCCGAAGTCCAAAATGACGATGCTGCCTGGATGTACCATGTGTGGAGTGTACTAGAAAACGGCTTGTGTGTGCAGAACTTGACAAATAATTATTCCAGAGTATAAATATGGCATGCCTCAGGAAACACGGGATCTACTTGGTTGGCATCAACGAGAAACGGAGAATATCCACATGGCGCTCGAAGGGCCCGGACTTGAATTGGATGAAAACGCAGAAAGAATTCGAGCACATCTTCAACAGCGTTTTCGTTCGTTAGTACAGGTCGTCATTGGTTCTAAGGAAAGATTTCCAAAAGAATCAGTGGGTGCATTTATCTATATGATGGTCGAACCTGCGGATGAACGAGAAATCAAACATGAGATCTTAGAAAAGAAAGGATTACTACATCATTGGAGTCCACATCTGGCAGAAGATTTGATTCGCGAAGGCGCTGATCCGAACGAGGCCACGCATATTCAACAAGTCACGGGCGCAGCCCGAATGCCTGAAATAGCAGCTGTCACACCAGAAGAACATGTTTTCCTGAATGCGCTTACAACTGCAGAGCGAACACGACGTTATCTCGATGCTCTGTTATCAGATGCACATTTTGTACATATTCCTGCCGCACAAAAAGAAATAGAACGTGAAACAACATTGGAATTACCTGAAACAAGTGAACATCATTCCGGTCCGCGTCAGCATCTAGAAGTGGTTCCGATTGATGAAATCTTCCCTACTGGTGTTTCTCCGACTGAGAAACCGAAGTTAGAAAAGCGGCGCTAAGCAACCACATGGAATAGGTGATCGCGCCATCTTCCCATGCATGAAGGAAGAGTGCAGCGATAGACACTCCCAAGAATGCAGAGAAGAGTGCGACATTCTTTCGAAGTTTCAAAAGCATCGTCAGTGTCAGTGCGAGGAAGAAAACGAATCCGATCCAACCGAGTTCTACGCCGATTTGCAGATACCAGTTCTCCGGCAAAAAAGGGCAGGAACATGGCTCTGTAGGCTGTACCTGCGCACTATCCACGAACACGCATAACTCCGGACGATCCGTTGCCCACGAAGGATCAGCACCCGCTTCTAAGAAGACACATGTATCACTAATGCGATTGGAGGCAGGACCAGCAGTGCCGAGTCCCTGACCAAACGGATATGCAATCATTTTTTGCATCGCTTCGATCGGTCGCGTGAGATGATGACGAGTAGAAAGTGTGCGGAACAAAATATCGCGACCAACATATCCACCAAGAGACACAAGAATCAAAAGAACAATGCCGATCGAAAGAAGACGTTTTTTGGAAAGTCTGATCTTTCGTTCTCGCACAAACAGAATCGCAACCAGCACAAAAATCACGCTCGCAGCAATCCATGCGGAACGTGAAAATGTGAGGAAGAGCGAAAGATCGATCAGCGCGAGGAGAAGCCATAAACCGATCGACTTTGGTGTCTGTAACAGCTTCGAAAGAACGATGCTCCATGGCAGAAGCAACCAGATGCCGAGTTGATTCGGACCACTCAATGTACTTTGCAAGCGTCGGAGTCCATTCGGCAAATATTGGAATGCTGCAATCGGACCATCCGCAACATACAAGGAATGGAGATCGGAATATCCAAGCCACGTGAAAAATGTTTGCGGCACAAAATATGTTGTAAGTCCAAATGCAATGATAAGAATCGTCACGCTGAGGATTGCAGTAATACTTTTTCTCAGAAAATCTACAGACCAATCTGCACGACGCAGTACAAGAAACGCGAGGAGTGCTGTAAAGTCATATTTGGCTCCATACAGCGCTTGCGTGAGATCTGTACCAATGACAAATGTCACAATCACCGCAAGAACAATGAGTGCCACGATCAGCATATCGATCAGATCGAATCTGAACGCACGTGTGAGAAGCGATCGATTGGAAAAAATTTCCAATAGTGCGATGAACACAATCAACACGAGTACGCATTCTTTCCAGAGTGCGAGTGACACGATCGGTGCCTGATTCGGACCCGAAAGGAATCGTGTAGCAACGGTGATCAGAAATGCATGCAACGGAAGCAACGCGAGAAGCCCGATACTCAAGCCTTCGCGGATCTTTTGCAGCATAGTTATGCCAAGAAACCGATACGACGTTCATCTGTGCGCGCAATGTCATCATCCAGTGCGAGCACGCGTTCAACGGCATCGATGCACTGCTTGCTCACACTCTCGCCGTACAACTTCGGCGCTGCTTTCATCTCTGCATTATTCCATGCGAATTCAATCGCAGATTTCACGATGCTCGGATTGATCGGTGGTGCGAGAACATTGCCGCCGGACATAAGTGATTCACTGCGATCAGAACCAAAACGTAACGTGACACACGGCACACCGAGGACATTCATTTCTTCCTGCATCGAACCGGAATCCGTCGCACAGACAGCGGCTTTTGCCATGGCGGCAATCACATCGCCGTATTCAGGCCACACGGGTGAATAGATGAAATTCGGGAGTTTCGCGAGCTCTTCGACTTCTTTGCGCAAATTAAAACGATCAAACGCAGCTTCGGTTTGGAACATCGAAATCAGCAGCACATTCTTGCCGCTTTGAATCATGTCTTTCATTGCAGTGAAGATCGCTTTGAATCGAACTTCCGATAAACAGTTCTCGCGACGGTGAATACAGAAGCGAACGAAGTTACCATCTTTCAAGAGTGGATACTTTTCAAAAATTTTCGAATCCTTCGCAACTTTCAATGCAGTTTTGGTCGCGTCAGAGACAGAGTTTCCAACGACGAAAATACGATCTGTGGCATACCCTTCTGCAAGCAAGAACTCTTGATCCAGCGCGACGGGTGCCAAGTGAATGCCGCTCGCAGCCTCGCTTGCGCGTGTGTTGAACTGCTCCGGATACGGCTCTTGGCTGCCACGCTCATAGTTCTTACGATCCATCAAAAACCCTCTCCACTTCGCCATGTCCATGGTCGTTGTCGACAATTTAAATGTCGGATCAAATTCAAAGTACTTCGGTGTGAGCGTGCGAATACCAGCTTCGACGTGCACCGATGGGAAGCCGTGGCAGAAAGCCGCATTGCTGGCTGCCATCGCAGTGGTTGTATCACCGTGCACATACGGGATGACAATCTTCCCGAGCGACTTCATGTGTCCGATCACCTCTCCGAGTCGTGCGATAATTTGAGAGACGACTTCATGCATCTCTCCTCGAACATTTAAGTTGAAATCCGGAACAACACCGAATTCTTTTAGCATTCCCCCGCTCAAATTTTCATCGTAATGCTGACCAGTGTGACCCAAAATGACTTCATGTGAACGGTCCTTCAGCTCTTTGTAGAGCGGAATCTGTTTAATGATGTCAGGTTTCGTGGCAATCAGAATCAAGTGAACCTGGCGGTAAGGCCGTGATTCAATTTCTTCGTAGAAACGATCTGATGCAAAGGTGATGTCAGACATGCCAAAAGAGAGTATCCGATTTTCCCGAAAAGCGGAATCTAGATACGACCGGTTTCGACCTTCTTCTCGGTCAATGATGCGCCTTGCGTGATGATGCCAGGCACTTCACGGATCTCTTTGTTCGTCATCTTGTCACCGTCAAAGGTGTAAATGTACGGCGTGCAGAGTCCGATCTCGAGTGAACCAGTTGTGTCATCGTCGAGGTTTTCCAAGTACCTCATGATCGGGCGGAGGCTGTTGCCGTGTGCCGCGATGATGACGTTCTTGCCAGCTTTAATGTGCGGCATCACGTACTGCATAAAGTATGGCGTCGTGCGACGAACACAGTCTTCGATGCTTTCACCGTTTGGTGGTCGGCCACTGAAACTTCGGCGCCACTCTTGTACTTTTTCTTTTCCGAACTTCTCTGTCGTTTCAGCTTTATTCAAACCTTGAAGATCGCCGTAGTGACGTTCGTTCAATGCTGAATCGTATTCTTTCGGAATCTCTTTGTGACCCATCGATTTCAGGACCGTATCCAACGTGCGGTTCGCACGGATCAAACGGGACGAAAACGCGAGGTCAAAACTCAAACCTTTGAGTGCTTCGCCGGTCTTTCCGGCATCTTTTTCACCTTGTTCGGTGAGGGGGACATCAGACCAGCCTGTGAAGCGGTTTTCGAGGTTCCACTGGGACTGACCGTGTCGGAGAAGGACGAGAGTAGCCATAGGCGCGCACTGTAGCAGCCGCTGGCCATGAAGCCAAATTTTTGCTATAATGGTCTGATGGATATCGAAAAACTCACACACAGAAACTATCGCATGAACGTGCTTGTCGCGGTCATCCTCTCAGGCGTCGTCGTGACGGCTGCATCCTTGCTCGGACGTGGTGTCCTGCAGATCAAAGGTGCACTCCTTACGGACAAGCCAACTGACCTCACCGTTGCGATCCTTTTGGAACCATACGATCTCGTTCCACGCGATGTGTACGAACTTCCGAAGCGTGAAGATAAGAACTTCCACTATTCCGTCGAAACACAAAGTGGTGCGATCTACTTCCTCACGATTGATAAGAACGGTCCACCATGGAAACTCAAAAGTAAGCCGGAGAAGCTTCACGCGAGTGGCCGTCTTTAATCAAATCTGAGAACGAGATACGGAAACACAACGACTGCATTGAGAATGCGCTTGTAGCGTTTTGGTTCGCGGAACAATCGCCAAAGCCACTCGAGTCCGGCTTTACGCATCCATTCCGGTGCACGCTTTTGTTTGCCTGCGATGAAGTCGAATGCGCCACCGACGCCCATCGCGACTTTGACGTGTGTGAGCTTAGGCAACACACGATCGATCCAGATGTCCTGCATCGGCGCACCGTACGCAACAAAGAGAATCTTCGCGCCTGATGCATTGATACGTTCGACGATCTCATCTTCTTCTCCGCGAACGGGTGTACCGGAAAATGTACCGACAACTTTGAGATTCGGATTCTTCTCACGCAAGCGATGCTTCGCAGTATCAGCAACGCCTGGTGCAGCTCCTAAGAAAAACATCGATGCCTCGGATTGTTTCGACAACGCGATAAGCATGTCCGTGCCCGTCACACGTTCGCGCAGCGGTTGTTTTTTTCTACGTGCGGCCCAGAGAAGTCCCGTGCCATCCGGAAGATTGAGTGCTGTTTTATTGAGCAACGCATGAAAAGAGGAATCGCGGTGCGCCGCGACAAGCATCTCAGGATTCGGCGTCATGATGTGATGTCGTGTCTCACCTCGTGCAAGTGTGAGGATCTGAGAAAAGGCTTCCTCTTGCGTCAAATCGTCGATTGGAACGCCAAGGATGGGAACGCGTTTCATCAAAGACACTCTACAGCATGTTCAGTGATTTCGAGGAAAAATGAAGGTTGCGCGACGGGAAAAAAACGCTCACAATTCTTTTCGTGAATCAAAAGAGCGCACTCACAACCGGCATCGTTCTCGCATTTCTTTTTGGAGTCGGTTGTACGTTCCTGTTTTTCCAATCAGTTTTCGTCAATTCATTGCAAGGTTCGATCGTCGAAACACAAACGAGTTCGGAGCAAACGCAAATCGTCACGGGCTGCACCGTTCATGAAGAATGCCCAATCGGATCGCTTTGTAAAACTGGTGAGTGTGTGAAAGCTGAGAAGAGTTATTGCAGCCAACCATTCATGCTCGCAGAATCCGCCGAAGGTCGTTTCATCCGTTACACAGAGTGCTCAAATCGCTGTGTCGTGAGCGGTGAAACCGCTTTCTGCCAATAAGAGATCTCTCTTCTTGTATACTAGGACGCGATGCAACTCAAAGATGCGATCCACGATTTCCTGACGCACTGCGAAGTGGGCAAATATCAAAGTAAGAAAACGATTGAAAACTACAATCATTATTTGAAGCGCTTTGAAAAATTTGCGAAAGAAACGCGCGATGTGGAAAGCATTCATAAAGGAATCATTCAGGACTATCGATTACATTTACATAACTATAAAACACCAACCGGAGAAAACTTAGATATTAAAACGCAGCAGTATCATTTGATCGCCCTGCGCGCATTCTTAAAGTATCTCGCCAAGAACGACATCAAAACGTATGCACCAGAAAAGATCGAATTGCCGAAAGTGCCGCAACGACAAGTAGAAGCCCTTTCTCGGGAAGAACTGGCCGATCTGTATAACGCGATTGATGTGACAAAACGAAACGGCCTGAGAGACCTCGCGATGCTTCACATGCTGTACTCAACCGGACTGCGCGTCAGTGAACTTTCGAATTTAAATCGTGAGCAAGTGAATATGAAAAAAGGTGAATTCCAAGTACGAGGAAAAGGTCGAAAGCTGCGCATTGTGTTTCTTTCCACGGAATGCACGGAACATCTCGGTCGATATCTGGAGACGAGAAATGACAATTACAAACCTCTCTTCTTGAGTAATTCGAATCGATCAAAATCAGATATCGGTGAAGGTGAGAATCGAAGAATGCAGCCACAGGCAATCGAACGCATCGTCCGTGAAGCGGCCTTGAGAGCCAACATCATCAAGAAAGTGACCCCACACGTTCTTCGTCATACGTTTGCAACAGAGCTGCTACGCAATGGTGCGGACATCCGTTCCGTGCAGGAAATGCTGGGTCATGCATCTATTACAACAACGCAGATCTATACGCATCTCACCAATAAGCGCCTCAAGGAGGTGCATGAGAAGTTCCATAAATAATTGACATAATCATAAAAAGAGGTAAAATGAGATAAGGTCATTTTCCCAACGGACATACCTAGGAGAGTTCCCGTGAAAGACGAACTTTTGATTGCGTATTCTATCATGTACTTCGCCTTGGTGGTTGTTCCACCCATCTACATGATACGAGGAATGTTTTTGCTCTTTGAGTACTTCGGCAAACCTCTCTGGACGACGTCGATCGTTACGCTTTTCTTGGCACTACTAGGAATTCATTGGTGGAAGCCAGAAGGGGCTCGGCATTACGGAATTTTGATCGTATGCATTCCTCTTCTCTGCCTTCTATGGAAACTGCGCGAGTATAAGTTTACTCCGCCAGTTCCAGTTCCTGGCCCCATCAGCCCTCGCGCTGATATACCCCCAGCTTCATAGCTGGGGATTTTAAAATACATATTAGAGCCCTCAGAAGACCGTTTCAGTAATTGACACAATAATAATATGTAATAAAATATATAATGTTCTTTCGATTCCATTGGTGAGGAGAAATCATGAACCCGATGCATTGGACTACGTGGGTTATAGTTGGTAACTTCGCTGTCATTTTTTGCTTCCCGATACTCGCGTTTGTGCGACGCCATCACTGGCGCAAACAAATTGCGAATCGTGAAAAAGATTGGCGACCGCTCGTTGAGCAGTTTCGACAACGCAGAAAGAGTCTGCAGTTTAAGAAACGATTCGCCATGGGCGAAGTGCCTCCTGAACCGATGATCTGGGATGAAGAGCTTTCAAACAT
This sequence comes from Candidatus Peribacteraceae bacterium, assembly GCA_022843885.1. GTDB lineage: Bacteria > Patescibacteriota > Gracilibacteria > Peribacterales > Peribacteraceae > JALHMU01. Next base: position 11,011 of record JALHMU010000003.1, read on the forward strand.
GCTAAGCAAAGAAAGCTTTTGGACAAGCGCTTTCATGGGCATGCTCATGATGACGTGTGTCGGCATTCTCATTCTCGTCAGCTGGGCCACCAGCTAAAGAACGTGTTCCATGAACCCGAAAAGGTTCCTGGAAATAACCCGGCTTAGGTCGGGTTTTTCTGTATACGTAAGATTTTCTTAGAGTTGGTTTGCCCAGAAAGAATTTCAATATCTGATTTTGCCACATCAAATTCTTTTGCCAAAAATCGAATCAATTCGAGATTGGCTTTATTGTCTTCTGGCACAGCCGCAACATCGATTTTATATGTACCGTCAGCCATGATTCCCTTGATGTGCGTTTTGGGTGCGCCGACTCGAACTTTGACTGCAATCGTTTTCATTATTGAAGATTTTCTTTGCGCCACTTTTCAATCTCACCATGATTTCCGGACAGGAGAACATCGGGCACTTTCATCTCTCGAAAAATCTCGGGACGCGTGTAATGCGGATGTTCTTTTTTTCGATCAAGTGCTTCCGAAAAACTTTCTTCATGTGAGGAAAGATCATCACCGAGCACACCCGGAATATGGCGAGCTACTGCGTCAATCAGCACCATGGCCGGAATCTCTCCGCCGGTGAGAACATAATCCCCGATCGAGAGTTCTTCATCGATCCAACCGTCGATCACGCGCTGATCAATCCCTTCATAATGTCCACAGATCAGGAGTAACCATTTCTTCTTCGCGATGGATTCTACTTTCTTCTGCTTCAATTTTTTCCCACGCGGCGAGAAATAGATGCGATGTGGCTTTCTCGCTTTACCGGATTTTCCCAATTCGGTGATCTTTTCGATCGCGTCTACAAGTGGCTCCGGACGCATCAGCATGCCCGCTCCTCCGCCATACGGCTTGTCATCGATCTGTTTATAATTGCCGATGCCGAATGAACGGAGATCGTGAAAATGAAGATCGAGCAGCTGATTGTCTCGCGCACGCGCGATGATGCTCTCGGTCAGAGGACCTTCGAACATTCCCGGAAATAAGGTAACGACATCGACTCGCATCTCCTTTAGTATAGCCGCATGTCCGGACAAATCGACGTTCTTATTCCGACCTACGAGCCAAATGCCGAGTACCTCACCGAGGCGCTCAAAAATCTGCAAGCGCAGACCTATCCGCACTGGAAGGCTTTCATTCATGATGATGCTTCAAAAGTGGATGCAAAAGCCATCGTAGAGCCATTTTTGAGTGATCCTCGCATCACGTTTGAACGCAGCCCGGTCCGTCTGGGAATTGCCGGAAACTGGAACGCATGCGCCCAAAAAACATCGAATGCCATTCTGCAATTCCTCTTTCAAGACGACCTTTGGTATCCGCAGTATTTGGAAAAAGCAGTCGAACCGTTCTCCGATCCTTCGGTGGGCATCGTGTCCGTTGCCCATGAGTACCTCAATAAAGAAGGATTGAAACTGGAAGAATATGAAAACGTACAACTCGCACGAAAGAATGAACTGCCATCCGGAAAAACGAACGGCATGCAATTCTTACGAAAGTGGATGCAGAGCGGCATGCATCCAAACATCGTCGGTGAACCTCCCTTCGTCATGTTTACACGTCAGATGTTTGAACGTGTGGGACCGTTCAATAAAGAACTGCCCCAGTCACTCGACGCTGAATATTGGATCAGAGTCTTGCAACATACCGATCTGTATAACGTAACGGAATCAGTGGGTGCATTCCGCGTACATTCCGCAGGAACAAGCGCACAAAACCAACGTGAAGCGAAAGGAATGTTTGATCGTTTATTGATGTTCCAGCGCCTTATCAAGGAACTCAAAGGCGACGATAAAAAACTCGCGAAGAAATATACGATCATCCAATTCGGGCGCATGGTGGAGAAGTTTAAAAACCGTATGAAAGCAGAAGCCGATGCTCCAGTTGGACCGAGTAAGAAAAAAGCTCTGATGAAATTCTTCTTCAAGCATCCACTCTTCATGAGTTGGTGCGGACTCAATTACGTATTGAAAAACCCTCGTTAGTTTTCTACCCTCCCATCATATGAAACTCCAAAAACTCTTTGAAGCAGCCATCGAAATCGGCATTGATGCCGACCCACGCGGTCGAAAAATGATCGAAAAGAAATTGAAGAAAACAGCTGAACAAGCGAAAAAACTCGAAGGTCGAGAAAAAGAATATTTCGATCAGGAACGCACCTGGAACCCATACAGCGACAGCCGCATTATCAATGGCAGTGGCGATGAAGAGATTCACACCGTTGCCGTCGGTGTTGATATTGAGACACCAGAAATGCTGTTGATCGATCGTTTGCGTGAGAACGGAATGAAGATCGACGCTGCATTCATTCACCACCCGGAAGGTCGTGCACTGGCAGATCTTGAGAAGGTCATGCCGATGCAGGTTGATATTATGATGCTGACAGGCGTTCCCGTGAACCACGCAGAAGCACTCATTCGTCCACGTATGGACCGCATTTGGCGTTCCATTCACGCTGATAACCTCTTCCGCACAGAGCGCGCTGCCGAGCTGCTGAAAATCCCTGCATTCTGCTGCCACACACCGACTGATAACTTGGTCTGGGGCTTCATGGAGAAGAACATCTGCAAGAAAGAATACGACGATCTTGGAGAGATCTTGAATGCCATCAGCGACATCCCGGAATACAAGCACTACGCCAAGAAGGGTAATCCGCCGATCATCGTGAATGGCTCACGCGGAGGACGTCCGGGCAAAATCTTCGCAACAGAATTCACAGGCGGCACAAATGGTCCAGAAGACTTCATGGAGCTGCAGTCACGCGCTGGCGTCGGCACGATCCTTTCGATGCACGTTCCAGAGAAGATGGTTGAAGAAGCTAAGAAGCATAATGTAAACATGATCCAGTGCAGTCATATGGCCTCCGACTCCCTCGGTATTAACCTGATGCTCGATAAGCTCGGCAAGCTCGAAAAGAAGCTCAACGTCGTCGAGATCTCTGGATTTATTCGAGTAAAACGTTAGTATTTCACACTATGTCTCTCAAATCTCGCCAAGAAGAAGTACAGAATTTATCTGATGAGGATTTTATTGAAAAGCTTCAGCAGGAAGGCTTTGTCCCTCATGGGTTAGGGAAAATCTACGAAGCAAGAATAAAAATCCTTCAAGGAGAACAGTACGTACGTGCAATGCAAATCTTGCAAAACGCAAACAGAGACTCTACTTCAGGTCGATACGGAAAGGATCCGGAGGAGACTGATTAACGTCCTGCACGCTTGCGATCGACTTCACTGAGGAGTTTCTTGCGAAGACGGATGGATGTCGGCGTGACTTCCACGAGCTCATCATCGGCGATGTATTCAAGTGCCTGTTCAAGTGTCATTGGATTGATTGGCGTCAGCGTCATAGCTTCGTCCGTACCGGAAGCACGCACGTTCGTGAGCTTCTTGTTCTTTGTCACGTTCACGACCATGTCGTCGCTCTTGGCGCTCTCTCCGACGATCATCCCTTCGTAAATCTTGGTCTGTGGGAGGATGAAAAGCATGCCGCGTTCCTGGAGTTTCCAGAGGGAGTACGCCATCGATTCACCGTTTTCCATCGAGATCATCGCACCACGAGAGCGGCCTGGAAGATCACCTTTATATGCTTCATACGCGATGAACGAGTGCGCAAGAATACCTTCACCTTTTGTTTCGATGATGAAGTCACCACGGAAACCGAGGAGTCCGCGCGTTGGCACTTTGAATTCAAGACGAGTGTGTCCGTTTTCCGTACGCATATCGACGAGTTCACCTTTGCGACGAGCAAGCATTTCGATGATCGTACCGGTGTCTGATTCTGGAACGTCGATGATCGCCTGTTCCATTGGCTCTTCCTTGCCATTTGGACCGTCACGCATGATCACTTCCGGACGAGAGACTTGGAGCTCAAATCCTTCGCGACGCATCGCTTCGATCAACACAGACAAGTGCAATTCACCACGACCGGACACTTTATAAGAGTCCGTTCCTGGAACATCTTCGACCATAAGTCCGACGTTCGTTTCACCTTCTTTATCAAGACGAGCTTTGATGTGACGTGTCGTCACGAACTTTCCTTCCTTCCCTGCAAACGGAGAGTTGTTCACGAGGAACAACATCGAAATCGTTGGCGGGTCGATAGCAATAGCTGGCAGTGGTTCCGCATTTGGATCCGTCGTGATCGTTTCACCGACGTAAATATCAGGGATACCGGCAATAATGACGAGTTCTCCTGCTGGTGCCTCCTGCACTTCTACGCGGTTTAGGCCTTCATTTACGAAGATCTTTGTAGCCTTACCCGTACGGCTTGAACCATCTGGTTTCTTGACCGTCACGTTCTCACCAACTTTGAGCACTCCGGAATACACACGTCCGATACCGAGGCGTCCGACGTAATTGTCGTATCCAAGTGAACTTGGTTGCATCATGAATGGACCGTCCAATTTCTGTTCAGCCTTTGGCACTTTTTCCATGATCAGATCAAACAATGGTGTGAGATCTTTGGAATCTTGATCCAATGTTTTCTTTGCAATACCTTCACGAGCGATCGCGAAGATATACGGGAAGTCGAGTTGTTCATCCGTCGCACCGAGTGTGACGAAGAGATCGAAGACCATATCGACAACTGCTTGTGGGCGAGCTGCTGGCTTATCGATTTTGTTGATGACGACAATCGGTTTGAGGCCCAGCTGTAGCGATTTCTTGAGCACGAACTTCGTCTGTGGCATCGGACCTTCTTGCGCATCCACAACGAGCAACACGGAGTCGATGGTACGAAGAATACGTTCTACTTCGGATCCGAAGTCAGCGTGTCCTGGTGTATCAACGATGTTGATCTTGCAGTCTTTGTAATGGACCGATGTGTTCTTGGCGTAAATGGTGATACCGCGCTCACGCTCCTGATCGTTGCTGTCCATGATCAGCTCCTGCTCGTTCTCTTCTTGGTGCGCCTTAAATGCGCCACCCTGTTTCAAAAGGGCATCCACAAGCGTTGTTTTGCCGTGGTCGACGTGCGCGATGATAGCGATGTTACGAATGTCCATACGAAGCTGCCTTCCGAAAAGAAAGCCCGGATAGGCTACGCTCTTTTTGGCCTAAATCCAAGGGATTATGGCTACGGGAACCCATGAAGATCCGCTACAGTACGCGCATGGGAAAATCATCCACATGGGGTTTAGTCTTGTCCGGCGGTGCTGCGTGGGGCATTGCGAATGCAGGCGTGATCGAAGTGCTTGAAAAAGAAGGCCTGGAGCCAGATTTCGTGGCAGGCAGCAGCATGGGCTCCATCGTTGCGGCACTGTATGCGCTGGGACTTCGCAGTAAGGAAATGAAAGAAATTTTGGAGAAGATGAAGGTGTATAAAATTGCCGCGCTCAGTGAAACACCATTCAAAGATGGACTGCACGGCGGATTATTCCGACAACAAGTCGAAGATCTTCTCGCGCCAATCCTTGGCGATAGCGTGATTGGAAATTGTCAGATTCCCTTCGTCTGCGTTGCAGGAAAAGTACACAAACCGATCCGCTGGGAACGCATCGTTCTTCCAACATTTGTGAAAGAATTGGAGGACATCGTGGAACCTGTGACGTTCGGAAAAGATGTTCGTATCATCGACGCGATCTTGGCTTCCAGCGCCATTCCGGTGCTCTTCTCTCCGTATCGCATCGATGGTGAAGAATACATCGATCTGTGTAACTTCGGAGCGATCCCCGCTCGATCACTCAAAGCACGATATCATCCGAATCGGATCATCGCAGTGGATACAGCATTCCGTCATGAGAGTTTGAAAAAAATTCTCCCGCACGGCTGGAGAAAGTTTTTGGAAGCGAGTAATAAAAATATTGAGGAGTCACGCGAAATTTGCGACTTCATTACCGAACCTGTGATTCCGTATGCATATTATCGTTTCGATAAAGCAGCGGAGATCTACGAAGCCGGTAGAGCCGAAGCCGAAAAAGATCTTCCTGAAATTGTGAAGATCGTTCGGAAAGACGCGATGCATGAAAACGAACCTATTCTGTAAAATAGAGCAACATCGCGTGAATGTTAGGCCATGATTTCCTTCACAAGCTTCTCGAATGTCGCTGGTTCGTTGATTGCGAGTTCGGAGAGCACTTTGCGGTCGAGCGTGACCTTCTTCTTGTTGAGCTGATTGATGAAACGCGAGTATGACACACCATGAGTGCGAACAGCTGCATTCAAGCGGATGATCCAGAGTGAACGGAAATCACGCTTCTTGAGGCGACGGTTGCGATACGCATTTTGACCAGCTTTGATGAGTGCTTCCTTTCCTTTCTTCACCGTCGTCGAACGCATACCGCGGTATCCCTTCGTCAACGCACGAAGCTTCTTGATTCTGCGATGCCGATGAATTCCACGTTTGACGCGCATGGTTTACAGGTGAGGGACGAGGTGACTGAGTGCATGTTCGTTCGTTTCGTGAACGAGAATGGTGCGACCGAGTCTCTTCTGACGCTTACTTTTCTGCATCAGGAGGTGATTGCGGCTGTGTCGCTTCATAGCGAGTTTACCGGAGCCGGTTTTGCGGACACGCTTCTTCGCGCCGCTGTGAGACTTGAGTTTAGGCATAGGGACGCGAAAGTATAGACAGATTTACAGGAAAAGCAAAGAGCAAATCCAATAATCATCCCTGCAGAATATCCTGTATCTGCTTGGCTGAATCTACACAATAATCCGGTTCTACCTTCTTGAGAATATGTAGAGGGCTGGTGCCCCAACCGACAGCAATTGACCGGATTCCCGCCATTTTGGCGGCAACAATATCCCGTTCTTCATCTCCCACGTAATACGTTTCATCTTTGGAAAGATCATGTTGCTGCACGATATCTTCTAAAACTTCATTCTTACCCGAAAGTGCACCTGCACGAAGAACAGAAAATAACTGAATACGCTCGCCCAGCATTTTCTCCACATTCATAGGAGTATTGGACGTCACAATACCCGTCAGAGAACCTGCTTTCGCAGCTTGAAGAAATACTTCTTCCATACCAGGAACCAGATGAATATTCGCGCGTGTTTGCGCGACCGCATCGCAAATGTATCGAACAACATCTGGAAGTTCGCTCTCAGAAAATTTCAAATGAAGCAGAAATTTTTTCCAGCCCAATTCTGCCAATTGTTCACGCACGTGCGTAGGTGAAAAAGGTTTTCCTACAGAAAGAATGCGGACTTCCTGTAAAAGTGCCTCCGTTGTATCAACAATCGTGCCATCAAAATCCGAGAGAACTGCTTTCTTCATATGTATATTAAATAATTCCTTTTACTATTAGTCAATCTCCTACCGTTTGGGCTTCAGGATGACAATGAATTGATTCCCCTGCTTCTTGATCGGCTGTTCGACTTCTGCGGCATCCATGAGGCTTTCGATGAACTTCTTCAGTTTATCGATCGCATAATCTTTATTGGTGAATTCACGACCACGCAGGATGATGCCCACTTTCACGAGGTGATTCTCCGCAAGGAATTCGCGTGAGCGAGCGGCCTGACGTTCGATATCACCGGTATCCGTGCGGAATCCGAAGCGAATTGTTTTTACTTCCGACTGTTTGCTGTGCGCCTTCTGGCGCTTCTCCTTCTTACGCATCTGATACAAGTAACTTCCGAAGTCTCCGATCTTCACGACCGGCGGAACTGCTTTCGGAGAAACTTCGATCAAATCGAGTTCTTCTGCTTTCGCACGTGCGATGGCATCTGCGATCGGCAAACGTTCAGCTTCACCACCATCGGAAATCATGAGCACCTCCGGCGCTCTGATCTGTTCGTTAATTCTTGGGCGGCGCTCCTGCGACTGAGGACCTCGGCGATTGGAACTGGAATGACGCTGACGCAAATGAGAAAGGTAAAAGAAAAGGGAACCGCTCAATTGTTGAAGAAAGCAGCGTCTACGTCAAGCTCTTCGGCTATTTCGCGGGTGTCGGCTGCGTAAAAAACGTCAGTCGAACGGTGCCTTTTCCAGCTTCAAAGGAAAGCTGTTCGATCGAAAGCAGTGGGAGCGGCCACGCCTGCTGTGAGCGTAGAAGTGGCGCAATGGTTTTCAAAGAAGAACGCACATCCGCCAGTCCCGCTTCTAAGAGAAGCTGCTTCACATCGGTTGCGACATTACTTGGGAGATCTTGGAATGCGTCTTCTTCGGCTTGATCGGGGCGGCTGGCATACGCGAGCAGATCCATGCGCAGGAATTCTTCTGCTGCAGGAAGTGCTAACGGCTGCTCTGCTTGAATGCGTTTCAAGAATGTCTCAGCTTGACCACGGACGATGTCATGCACTGTGAATGTTCCAGACCAGCGGAGAATGCCGATGAAATCAGAGACACCTTGTTCAGAGCCTGATAGCACCATCTCACTGGGGATGAACACGAGTGCGCCAGATTGTGTTGAACCACCAAACGTAAAGCGATCGATCGTGATGGGGTTCGTTTCGGATACAGCATCAACAATGCGTTGGAACAGACGACGAATACGTTCCTGGTCGAGTGTCACAGGCAACACATAGGCTGCAGCTTGTTCTTCTAACGCCGCTTTTCCGACTTGTCCGTACAGACGCTCGGAATCGATATTGCCCTTCAGAATCGAATTTGAAGAACGCAGTTCTGGCAGTTCTTTCGCCATCGAGATGGCTGTGTCACGCATCTCTGAAATGCGGAAAGATTCCACAACGCAGAGTGCAATTGCACCGACAATCAACACAACTCCACATGGGTATGCGATTTTCTGAAAGCCGTGACTGGCGAGCATTTTCTTCATGGCTGTTTCAATGTGATATTGATCGCGAAAGGTGCAACGAGATGTCCATCTTGTGTACGCGTCTGTCGGTACTCTGGTTCACTGACGGACGTGAAAAATGGTGATTCGCGGAGTCGATCGACAAAGGATGCAAGCAATGCAATCGATCGTCCTTGATCACTTCGGATCATGCCCGACACAGACAGAGCTGATGCGTGTACGCGAAGGAAATCGATCTGCAGAGCAGTGTCGAATGTGGCTGCAATATCGGAAAATTCCGCCGTTGCTGTCGCAACTTGCTGTGCTGCAAATGCACGTGATCCGTGAATCAGGTTCAACGTTGGCGTTGGCGTCAGTGATGCAATGCGTGATTGTTCATCCAAGAGTTTTGCCTGCTCAGCTCGCAATGCGTCTCGTTCAGCCGTGACATCTCCGAAGCGGACCATGCGCTCGCCGGTCTGAACAGGGAAGCGACTTGGTGTTAAAACGATGAGCAGAAGAACCGATCCGATGAACAGCGTGAAGGCAAACAGAAAGAAGGGCACACGCAGGAAATCTTTGAGTGCTTTCTTGGCCTGTGCGGATGAAATGTCAGACATACTGTTTTCCTCTCAGTATAGCACAAATCGAGCTTTCTTTCCACTGCCGAAAATGCTAAAATAAGAGAGATTTACCCCCTTCCGAATGGACGAGCTTATCGCAAAAATCACCGACCTTTGCGCCGCTCTGAACACGGGGAAGGACTCTCTTTGAGGCCCGAAAACTTCCGGAACAAATCAAAGCACTCGAAAAGCAGACAGAAGGTGAAATTTGGGAAGACCAAAAACTCGCTACTCGTATTTTTGGCGAACTCCGAATCCTCAAAAAGCTCTGGGAGCCGACAGTCGAAATGAACGATCAAGCCAAAGAACTGTTAGAACTGACAAAAGCATCCGATGAAAAAGATCTTCCTGATTTGGAGAAAGAATATGACAAGCTCTATACAGCATGGCTCGAATTGGAAAAATCTCTCTACTTAAGTGGGAAGTACGATGCGGGAAATACGTACTTGAGCATCACAAGCGGCGCTGGCGGCACGGAAGCACAGGACTGGGCTGCGATGCTCATGCGCATGTATCTACGCTATGCAGAACGCAAAGGGTGGAAGACAGAAATGATCGATAAAGCCGATGGTTCCGAAGCAGGAATCAAATCTGCGACGATTCATGTCTCGGGAGATTTTGCGTACGGATATTTGAAGAACGAACGAGGCACACATCGTTTAGTTCGACTGTCCCCTTTCAATGCAAAAAGTTTACGACAGACATCATTCGCTCTTGTGGAAGTGTTGCCGGACATGGCCGAACATCATCATGAAATTGTTTTGAAGCCGGAAGACTTGCGTGTCGATACCTTCCGTTCCGGTGGTGCCGGCGGACAACACGTGAACAAAACCGATTCAGCCGTGCGCATCACGCACTTGCCAACGGGCATCGCAGTTGTGTGTCAGAACGAACGCAGCCAATTGCAAAATCGGGAACGCGCGATGGCACTCCTCAAAGGAAAGTTGCACCAGAAAGAATTGGAAGAGCAGAAGAAAGAGAAGGATAGCTTGAAGGGAGCAACCAAGAGCGCTGACTTCGGCAGTCAGATCCGTAGCTACGTGCTGCATCCGTATCAGATGGTCAAAGACCTCCGTACACACGTAGAAACCAGCGATACGACGGGCGTGCTGGATGGTGACCTCGATGCATTCGTCGAAGCTGAACTGAAACGCTCAAGCAAAGAATTGTAAGATTTTTCCGCAAAAAAAGCAGAGAATAGGTATACTTCATGAATGACCAACCTGATCTTCAAAAGCAGGAAATGGTGGAAAAGTGATTGGGATTTGTATGCAGGAGAAAAAGTGATCGGTTCTTTCAGCATGAAGGGCTGGTCGTACACACGTGCCGCCGTACACATCGGAACAAAGCAGTTTGAAATTACGTACAAAGGATGGAGTGGAAATCGAACGCAACTGTGCGATGCATCGGGCAAAGAAATCGCAACGGCAGAGCCGATAAATTTTTGGGGGACGAGAGTAGAAATACGGCTTCATGGGAGAAAATACATTCTGACGACATCTGGATGGATGACACACTTCCTTGCAATGGACGAACAAGGTCATGAGCTCGTACGGCTTAAGGACCGTTGGTGGAGCAACACCTTCGATGTCACGATCAAAAATCCCGATGCAGAAGTGGAACTCCTTTTAGCATTCCTCCTCCTCTATCGAGGGATCCAAATGAGAGCAGCGTCCTCTGGGACGTAGTATTCGACTCGTCTATAAATAGTTGGTGGCTTGCCATGAGCGAGCACGTAGTGCGAGTCGAATGGCGGAGAGAGAGGGATTCGAACCCTCGATTCCCGTAAGGGAATACACGATTTCGAGTCGTGCGCTTTCGACCACTCAGCCATCTCTCCGTAAAGCCTGCAGATTCTACACTGATCTATCGTGGAATGTGAGCCAAGAAAAGTGCCTCCTCCCATCAAAGAATATGATGAGAGGAAGCACAGGTGGGAAGATCAGGCGGAATTAGGCACAGAGCCTTTTCGGAGACCGATTTTTTGGATAGCTGATTTTTTTCTTCGGTTTCGGATAGGCCAATTTCCTCGACTTTGCCATGAGATCCTCCTTCCGCTCAGAGATGAGGTGAACCGATCCGATCGGTTCGTTTGTAGACCTCAGAAAAAGAGCGGAATACCAAAGTACGCCAGATTCTATATATGTGCAATGCGACACAAAATTGATATTGTGCAACGAAGGGAAGGGGGTACCATAATGCAAATTGTTCTTTGCATCTTTCTAGAATCAGAAGGAATTGGAGGGAATTTTCTATGAATTTCGTCCGCTTCTTTTTCAGCTGCAGGGTGCAGTTGGCAAGCATGGACACTAGCTTTAGGAGTGTGTAAATGAGTGGTCACTATCAGAAGCAAGGTGGTGCGAAACGCAGTCGTAACTGGAAGAAACGCGTGGAACGCGGAAGGGCTGGTAATCGTACGGCCAAAGTGATCAAAGAGCAGCAAAAACTGCTCCTGCAGCAGAGGAAACAAGAAGCAATCGAGGCGGCTGCCTAGTTTGGTAGCTATCTCGAATCACGCCTGGGGTTTATCCCCGGGCGTGTTTTTTTGGCGTATAATTTCTTCGATGAAATCGAATGCTGAACATTCGGCAGATCTTACTATCGTCGGTGCCGGAGCAGCCGGGATCGAAGCCGCAAAAATCGCACAAGAAAATGGAGCACGTGTCATTCTGCTAGAGGGAAACGACCGACCGCATGGACGCATCAATACGGATAGTCATTTCGTCGAACATGGTGCGGAATTCCTTCATGGAGTACAAAGTAAAACGTGGGAACACGTAAAAGAATACGGTCTGACAACCATCTCCGATGGAGACGTCAAAAATAGCTACGTCTATATGGAGGGGAAGGTGCAAAAGAACAATCAATGTGAAATTCTTATCGCCAAGATCCGTGAAAAAGCACGTGAACATCTATCAACGAAAGGCGAAACAAGTGCCGACCGTATTATCAAACAAGTATTACATAATCTCGATATTCCTGAAGAATTGAAGAGCACCATCCGCGGAGCGATCGAAAGTGAATATGGTGCGAGACTCAGAAATTTAGGTCTGCCGGGATTACAGGAACCGTCGAGTTTTGAAGAAGAGAATTTTCGCTTAGAAGAGGGTTATTCCGCACTTTTACAACGCATGTCGGAAGGCCTCGATATACGCTTACATCAAAATGTGCAGCGTATCGATTGGGGAAACGATGTCGAGCTCACAACGGGAACAGGAGAAACATTTCGTTCCAAAGGAGTTATCAGTACCATCCCTGCTGGGATTCTCAAGCAGCAACCGGATCTCTTTATGAAACCATTGCCACCAGAAAAAATAGAAGCGTTCGGAAGAATAGGAGTTGGCGAAGTTTGGAAAATTATCGCGACATTCCGGAAGCGTATTTGGAAGGAAGATATGGCCGTGCTACGAACACCACTTCTGACACAGGTATGGTGGCCGGCACATTGGGGTCGCTCAAAACCTGCACCCATCCTCACAGCGCTCATCGGTGCAAATGGCGTGAAGAAATTTGGGCAGTCGGAAGATGAGGCATCACGAATTGCCTTTGAGGAATTGAAGCTCATGTTCGGCGCATCAAAGGTAGAAAACGCATTAGAAAATATCGATGTTATTCCGTGGACACTCGATCCACATATTCGCACCGGCTATTCGTATCTTCCGCCTCATGCGAATGGCATTCGAAAAACATTGGCTGAGCCTGTCGACGGCAAGCTTTTCTTTGCAGGAGAAGCAACCGATCCGGAAGCCGGGACCGTGCACGGTGCATTCAACAGCGGCGAACGCGCAGCGCTTGAATTCTTGCGATCAAGTTAATTACGTTCCTTCCTGCCAGCTTCCCAGATACTTCACCTGTTCAGGCGTGAGTTCGTCGATAGCCGTATCCATCGCGACAAGCTGAAGACCTGCGATGTAATCATCGATGTTCGGTGGAAGCGTAATGACTTCAGATGGAAGCTTGCCTTTATTATCGACCAAATATTTGCAGGAGAGTGCTTGTCCGCAGAACGAGAGACTCATCACTTCACTTGGGTGCCCTTCGGCAGAAGCGAGGTTCACGAGACGACCTTCACCAGCGATGTAAATCACGCGGCCTGACTTCATCAAGTATTCGTCCAAGTAATGACGTACACGACGCTTGCGGCTGGCCTTGCTTTCGAGTGTGTCGATATCGATTTCATGATTGAAGTGTCCAGAGTTTGCGAGGACTGCTGCATCTTTCATCTTTTCCATGTGTTCATAACGGATCACATGCAAGTTTCCAGACACCGTGATGAAGAGATCCCCGACCGATGCGGCATCTTCCATTTTCATGACACGGTGACCATCCATGAGTGCCTGCAATGCCGCAAAGTTATCGACTTCTGTAACAATGACTTGAGCGCCAAGACCCTGCGCACGCATCGCAACGCCCTTTCCGCAGCTTCCGTAGCCGATCACCACAACGGTCTTTCCGGCGATGAGGAGGTTCGTAGAGCGGAGGATACCGTCGAAGGTCGACTGACCTGTGCCGTAGTAGTTATCCATCAAGTGTTTCGTCTTATTGTCGTTCACAGCGATCATCGGGATCTTCAAAACATTTTCTTTCTGCATCGCATGGAGACGAACGATACCGGTCGTCGTTTCCTCACATCCTCCGATCATCTCTGAAAGAAGTGCTGGGTGCTTCGTATGAATTTCCGTCACGAGATCGCAACCGTCATCAATGATGATGTGTGGCTTCGTGTCGATGACTGCATTCAAGAACTTGTAGTAATCTTCACTGCTCTCACCTTTATATGCCCAAACCAATGTGTCCTTTTCTTCTGCAAGTGCTGCGACAATGTCGTCCTGCGTTGAGAGAGGGTTACAACCCGTGATCGCGACTTTCGCGCCACCTGCAACGAGCGTTCGAACCAAAATTCCTGTTTCTTTTGTGACATGCAGTGCCATTCCGATCGTGAGACCTGCAAATGGTTTTTCTTTTTCAAAAATTCCTTTCAAGTGCATGAGTGCGCCCATGCGTTTTTCGGCGATCTCCAAGTTGAGACGACCTTGTTCTGCGAGTGATGGATCTTTGACGTATGACATAAGGCTCAGAGGGTACCGGAAGTTCGTTTCCTAGGAAAGCTTCGGCATCGGCTTGCCGTATGTCAGCTCGAAACGCTCCGCGATCTGCTTTATAGATAAATCCATCGCAAGCGTGCCCATACATTCGACGGCAAATGAACCCATAACGGCGCCCAATCGACCACTGTCCTCAAGACTCCAGCCTGCACCCATGCCCGCCATCAAACCTGCACGCAGTGCATCACCGGCACCTGTTGGATTCGTAAACTTCGTCGGCTTGGCAGCAGCAATACCATGTTCCTGCAGCCGATCGGCGATGATGAGTCCTTCTTCACCGCGCGTCATCACAAGGAGGCCGCACGCTTCGACGATATCTTTTTGCGTCCATTCCGTTTTTTCCTGCGTGATCCCCCATTCGAATTCATTCACGATTAAACCTTTGCTTGCTTTGATCGCACGTCGGAATTCATCTTTGCCAAATGCATGTGCGACTTGGCCCGGATCGAAAAAGTAGGGCACGCCGTCACGCTCGAGTCGTGATGCAAGATCCAAATTCAATTGCGGATTGCGCGGACTCACAATCGCATGGTGGAACATTCCCTTTTTGAAAGAGTCTGGCAATGTCCCTACGGCATCTGCGCCCGGATGGAAGAATGCGATTTGGCGTTCATGTGTATCAGTACCGATCATCGCGGTTGCCGTCACAGCATCTTGATTGCGATCAACAAATTTCACATCGACACCTGCTTTTTTGAGCATCGACAGATATTCGTCACCATCTTTTCCGACCGAACCGATGAGTGACACATCTTGTTTGAGAATGCGCAGATACCACGCGATGTTGGCTCCTGTGCCACCCGGGAACCGCTGATACCCCGGTGCATAGAAGGATACGGACAGCTTTTCCAGATCCGCAGCATGGATAACTTCGGCAAATGACCCATCATATTGCAAGAGGACGTCATAGGCGATGGAACCGTTTACGAGAAAGCGCATGGCTCCATGCTACAAGCCGACTGACAGAAAGTGAAATCTTGGCTACACTCTTGGTATGAAGATCGCCGTCGTCGGCACCGGCTATGTTGGGCTCGTTTCTGCGGCCTGCTTCGCGGAACTCGGACACGATGTCATTGGTATCGATATTGATGCAAAAAAAGTTGCGATGCTCCAAAGTGGAAAGAGTCCAATTTTCGAACCAGGACTTGAGGAATTGATTGTAAGAAATCTTCAATCGAAGCGTCTGACATTCACGACCGACCTTGTCTCGGCATTGTCGAATGTACAGATTGTATTTTCCGCGGTTGCCACTCCTCCAGGGGAAGGGCATAAAGCTGATCTCCGAGCCGTGTTCACTGTTGCAGAAAGTGTTGCAACAAATGTTGATCATCCGATCATCTTTGTAAACAAGTCGACGGTTCCAGTCGGCACGGGAAAATTGTGCGAAGAGAAGATCCAAAAAATTCTGAAAGATCGCGGTGTTGCATTTGAAATCCCCGTCGTGAGTAATCCGGAATTTTTGCGTGAAGGCATGGCCGTTCCAGACACCATGATGCCAGATCGCATCGTGGTGGGAGTGAATGGAGATGAGAATGCAAAGAAGCAAATGGAAGAACTCTATCGCCCGATTACGCGCATCGGGAAGCCACTTGTGTGGATGAGCCGTGAGAGCGCGGAGATCGTAAAATATGCATCGAATGCATTCCTCGCGACCAAGATTTCGTTCATCAACATGATCAGCGAGCTGAGTGAAAAAACCGGCGCGAATATTCGTGATATTGCAAAAGGCATGGGTCTTGATGACCGTATCGGCGGACGATTTTTGCATGCTGGTATCGGATACGGCGG
This sequence comes from Candidatus Peribacteraceae bacterium, assembly GCA_022843885.1. Taxonomy (GTDB): domain Bacteria; phylum Patescibacteriota; class Gracilibacteria; order Peribacterales; family Peribacteraceae; genus JALHMU01. The sequence continues at coordinate 27,239 of JALHMU010000003.1, forward strand.
AAGTTGTTTCCCGAAAGATGTGAAGGCACTCCTTGCAACCGGAAAAGAATATGACGTTGATATGTCGATCATCGAAGCGACAGACAAGATCAACATGCGTCAGCGCAAACGCTTCTTCGATGCATTCCTCAAAGCACTCCCGAAGAATGCGAAGGTTGCCGTCTGGGGGCTCAGCTTTAAGCCAAAAACGGATGATATGCGTGAGGCGCCAAGCCTGGATTTGATCCCGGAACTTCTGAAAGCCGGTCACTCTGTGAAAGTCTTCGACCCAGCTGCAATGGAAGTATCAAAACCACTCCTTCCGAAAGAAACCGAATTCATGAATGATCATGTGTCTGCTGTGAAAGATGCCGACGCGTTGATCGTCTTAACTGAATGGGATCTGTTCCGCGGTGTGAACTTGAAAGAAATCAAAGGACTGATGAAAGGCAGCCTCCTCTTCGATGGTCGTAACGTCTACGAACCGAAAGAAGTAGAAGCAGTTGGACTTACGTATCGAGGTATCGGCATTCCTTCTTCTCTATGAAAATTCTTCTGACAGGTGCTGCCGGCTTTATCGGATTTCACACCGCACAAGCACTCCTTGCACGCGGTGATGAGGTCATTGGCTTCGATAACGTCAGCCCGTATTACGATCCCAAGTTGAAAGAAGATCGTTTGAAACTTTTGGAAGGCAAGAAAGGATTCACCTTCATCAAGGGTGACATTTTGGATCGTCCGGCTCTGGCGAAAGCAATGAAGGGTGTCGACCGTGTCTGCCATCTCGCTGCACTCGCCGGTGTACGTTACGCACTCGAGCATCCGGAAGAATACGTCTCAACGAACATCCAAGGTTTCTTCAATGTCATCGACGAAGTCAAAGTGCAGGGCATTCCAGGGTTGATCTATGCATCGAGCAGCTCCGTCTACGGCTCCAATGAAAAATTTCCAGCGGAGGAAGCTGATAAAACCGAAAACCAGGTGTCGCTCTACGGTATGACAAAGAAAGATAACGAGCTGATGGCCTACACCTATCATCATTTACATAAGATCAACCTCACAGGACTGCGCTTCTTCACGGTGTATGGCCCGTATGGCCGTCCAGACATGGCGCTGTTTCTCTTCACTGATGCGATCCTCCGTGGAAATCCCATGCACATTTATGGTGAAGGAAAAATGCAGCGCGACTTCACGTATGTTGATGACATCGTGGCTGGCATCGTCGCATCCATTGATAAAAATTATCCGTACGAAATCTTCAACCTTGGGTGCGGACGAAAAGAAGAGTTGATGGATTTCATTACGATGATCGAAAAAACGTGCGGTAAAGAAGGCAAGAAAGAATTCATGGATATGCAACCTGGTGACGTGCGCGTGACGTCTGCAGATATTTCAAAGGCACAGAAAATGCTTGGATTTGAGCCAAAAACATTCATTGATAAAGGCATTCCGCAGTTCGTTGAATGGTTCCGCTCGTACTACAAACTTTAGCGTCGTCCTCGAAGCAATTCTTGGGAACATGTATCTAAGCAGACGATTGCGTCGTAACGATTCTTAAATGTTTCAGAGTATCGAAGGATGACTGCATCACTATAGTATTGCCATTCATGTCCGAATGACCCGACCACGAGAATGTCTTTATGTGGAGCAAGATTTTGAAATGCCAACGTGTCACGCGCCGTATTGGAGAGTGGAGCGAACGGCAAAAACTGAATCAGAATGAGCAATGTTTCAAATAATCCCCAACGTACAATGGGCGTGAGTAAAGGCAAAAACTCCTTCATGCCGATGATGAAGAACGGAACGAAGAGAATTCCGTAATACTCTTGGAAAGAAAAGAAAACATAGACCGCGATCAATCCGAATGCGCACAATTCCGTCCATTTTTTTGCGTAGGCTAATCCGATGATACCAAGTGTGGCAACCACTCCGCTGCCCGAAAGAAAGAAGAGTTGTAGGAAAAAAAATATCTTCACAAAGAATGTGATCGACGCATCTTTTCCTGCAACATTCAGCATGCTCGCGAGTGCCAGTGGATTCGTCAGTGTATAGAGAATCAGCATGGCTACCGGCCCACCGACATACAAGCATTGCTTCCAGAGTGGCAGACGACTACGCCAAAAAATGACCAACACAAGCGGCAAAAGCAACGCTGCTTGATATGCAATGAAGAGTGATGCCAGCCAAAAGAGCGCAACGAGCATCAGTTGCCACTCCGTGAACGATAATCGACGTAACAGCCAAAGAAACACAACTGCGGAGAACGCTGTCAGCGGTGCCATCATGATGCTGCCGGCCTGCAAAATGACACTACCCGAAAGCAGCCACGCTGCAGCAATCAGAAGATTCATCGCAGTACGCTTCTTATCCAGAAAGAACCAGACCGCTTGGACAATCAATGTTGCAAAAAAGAGACGGAAGAAAAATTCCATCCATAACGGACTTGAAAATAACGACAGAAGATATCGCGCGAGTGGCGGGTGTGGATATGGAATATCAAGCAAGTATTTGGCTTCATCTGTGCGAATACCGATCGACCATTGATACAACGCCAGCATCAGCGCGTATCCTTCCAACCCGAGCAGAATGATTATTTTTCGCACGGCGTGAGGGAGGAATCAGCAAGCGCAATGTCATAACATGCACTGTCACGCACAACGCGGCCGTGATTGCGATGTATGAATCGCACACTGTCATGTGTTACATGTTTTATGGAAAGATCGGACAAAATCCATCCACGTTCGTCTGCGAGAGCTGTAAGTTCATGTTGCACGTCCTGACGTAGTGCGGAAAAAAGATACAACGGCCACAAGCGAATCACTTTCGGAACGAGAACCAATGCAATCAAAAACAGTACGAAAAGGAAGATTTTCAGAGGCTGCCGTCGGATCTGCTCGAAAGTCATACGAGAAGCCTATGTAAAAAGGTCATCTTTCGCTAGTATACGCGGGCTATGAAAATCATGGTTACAGGATCATCGGGAACGATTGGTACGCGCCTCACAGAAAAGCTGCTTGCACGCGGCGATGAGGTTGTAGCAGTCGACTGGGTGCCAAATAAGTGGAATGCCACAATCGACAAGATGACGACCCTCGTCGACCTACGTGATCGCGAGAAAACGTTGGCACTGCCGAAAGTCGATCTCATCGTGCATTTGGCTGCGAACGCTCGTGTGTACGAATTGGTCGAAGATCCAACCCGCGCACGCGACAACTTTGAAACGCTTTTCAACACGTTGGAATACGCTCGCAAGAACGGTGTGAAGAAATTCATCTTCGCATCATCGCGTGAAAGCTACGGTAACTTCCGTCGCGACAAATATACGGAAGATCTCGTCCGCGTCGAACACTGCGAAAGCCCCTACACTGCCAGCAAAGTCGGTGGCGAAGCATTGATTCACTCCTACATGAACTGCTACGGCATTGATGCCGTTATCTATCGCTTTAGCAACGTATACGGCATGTATGACGATTCTGAACGTGTCATCCCTCTCTTCATCCGACTCACGAAGAACAACGATCCGCTCACGGTCTTCGGAAAAGAAAAGTGTCTCGACTTCACCTACATCGACGATAACGTCAGCGGCATCATGCTTGGAATCGATACATTTGATGCAGTGAAAGGCGAAACCTTCAACCTAGGAAACGGTGAAGGTACGACGATTCTCGAGCTCGCAGAAACGATCATCAAGATGCGTAACGGGAATTCCAAGGTGAACATCGGTGAATCGCGTATCGGTGAGGTACACCACTACATTGCAGATATCTCCAAAGCGAAGAAGCTCCTTGGCTACGATCCAAAAACACCGTTCAGCGAGGGTATCAAGCTGACGTTCGATTGGTATCAGAAGAACCTTAGCTGGTAGCCTGATCTTCCTCCGGAATGTACCCGCGCTCGAAGTATTCTTTTTCGTTGCCGACTTCTTCTACATCACGACGCTTTCCGTCTAAGATGCTCTGCGCAGCCAAAATACCCATTTCGAGTGAATGGTCCTGATTGGTATAACGGAAACGTCCTGGGCGACCGATAACATAGAAGTTTTCAAAACCATCCAACCATTTCATCACCGTTTCGATGCGATTTTTGTATTCCAAATCGTAAATCGGATACACGTGCTGCTGTTTGAAATGATGAATACTGAGTACCTCTTCTTTTTTCAGGAATCCGAGTTGATCCAGATGCGTGATCGTGAGATCGAAGAGATCGCCTTTCGACATGTTCCAGATTTTGTCGCCTTCAAAACAGAAGTACTCGACGAAGAGTGATGTTTTCCCTGGGGGAGACATCTGTTTGCTGAAATTTTTCATTTCGGAGATGCGTCCGAACGGAATATTTTTATTCGGGAAATAGACCCAGTTGTCTGGAGAAATTTGCTCCTTATTCACCGTCAAAAACAGATAGACCTGGGCACGGAAACGCAAGCCGGAAACGGCTTCTACAAGCTCTTTCGGGGGTGCAGGATCCATCAATTTCACCGTCTGTGTGATCGGAATAGAACACACGTATGCAGGTGCTTCAAATGTCTTTTCGCCGTCCGGCGTTTTCACATCGACCGCTGTCACACGATTTCCTTGCCAGCGAATACGAGTCGGCTCGCTTGAAACGAGAACATCGCTACCTTTTTGGCGGATGCGTTCTGCAATTGCTTCGTAAATTGTGCCGCTTCCAAATTCCGGATAGTAAAAAGAGTCGACGAGTGATTTTGGTCCGGACTTTTTGAAGATCATTTTCTTCAGCGTCGACCATACGCTCAGTCCGCCGATACGCTGCAACGCCCAGTCGCGACTTATCTCGGAACACGGAATGCCCCAGATCTTCTCTGTGTAATTGAGCATGTTAAATTCCGCAAGCGTCCGCCCAAAAGTCGTCACTGCATAGTCTTCGAATGATCGAATTTCCTTCGGCCAAATACGACGGCGCAGACGGGCGAAGAGATAGTCGATCAATGCACGAACAGCGCGAATCGGACCCATCTGCGTGAGTACGTTTCCCAGACGAACTGGATAGAAGTAAAACTTTCCATCGACGTAGAAACGTGTCAGTCGATTCACTTTGATCCACTTCTCTTTCAGAAGATCTTCGATGAAATCATAGAGATATTTATTCTTACTGAAGAAACGATGTGGACCGATGTCGGTTCGGTACGTTCCCGACGTTTCTTGGAATTCAAACGTCTTCGCGAGTCCGCCAACCATCGATGCTTTTTCAATGATCGCTGTGCGCTTACCCTTGCGGGAAAGCTCCATAGCTGAGGCCATTCCGGCCGGACCTCCTCCTAAGATAACGGCATCGTACTGGGTCATTTTTGCTTAAAGATAAATGAATGCGAGAAGTAGTAATTCCACACTGCAATGATCAAAATGGCAGAGAGTTTTGCGATGATGTATTGCAGACCAAACTGCAACAGCAGTGAGTACAGCGCAATATTCATTGCGAACGCCATGCTGTAGATAAGCATGAATTTTGCGATCTGCTTCGCAAAGGTGCGTTCGTGATTTCTGAAAGTGAAGAACTTATTCACCGTGAAGACAACTGTCACAGCAATGAGTGAAGACAGAATACCTCCGAGAAGTTCCGGAAAACCGACATACTCGACAAAGAGTGTCAGTGCCGAAAGATCGATGAAGGAACCGATACCACCCGTCATGCCAAATTTCACCAACTGTTTGATGTGCTTTCGCAACACTGGCGATTCGATTCTCAAAAATGTCAAAATGGGGTCAATCATCGTTGCCCTACCTTAGCGCGAGACCTGCCACCAATCCACCGTTTCCTTCAGCCCTTTCTCCAGCGGGGTCCATTCGTATGACTTGAGAGATTCATGCATAGGGAGTCGCACAAAGCTGCGCTTCCCATCGGGTTTTGATGGATCGAATTTAATCGGGACTTTCGGATTGACCAGATCGCGGATTTTCTTCGCCAACAATCGAATTTCCACTGACGACGGCGGCACGATGTACTGAATACCCGTAGCATCACGCTCGATGAGTTTCATGACTGCGCCAATGAGATCCTCAACGTAGAGAAAGACACGATGCTGATGTCCGCTACCCCAGACATCGAGGTGCTCTTTCGCTTTCTGCGCTTTGACCATGAGCGACGGAATCACGTTCCCCTCTTCTGTGAAAGTATCGCGTGGACCGTAGGCGCCAATCGGACGAACAATGAGCAATGGGAACTTTCGCTGCTTGGATGCAGCAAACCACAATGTTTCACACAGCGCTTTTCCAAGAACATAGCCATCAAGCTTCTCATTTTGAACCAATGCAATGACATCGCTAGATGGTGGAACATTCGCAGTGCTGAAAAATGTGACGGATGGAGTCGCACCTGCTTCTTTCATACCTTGAATGAGTGCAAGTGACATCTGCACGTTGCCGTTCATCACATCGCTTGAGTACTTGGAATGAAAATCGGGATTTCGGCGATGTGAAGCCAAATGAAAGACATGATCGACACCACGCACGAGCTCAGTGCAGTACTCAGCTGTGCGAAGATCACCTTCAATCCACTCTACTTCATCACGACGCTCGGAGAGTGTACGAAAATTCTTTGTGCGAACAGGCACACGTACTTTTGCGCCGGCATCGAGGAGTGCTTCGACGAGGAAACTGCCGATGAATCCCGTACCGCCAGTGACAAGGACAGTCTTTCCTGACCAATTCGTCGTCATATGTTGCAAGCGTAGCAGGAGTTCCGAGCGGTTCAAATCAAGTTTTGGACCTACTCAGCGAGTCACTTTTTCCCTACACTGGGACCGATGAATTCGACTCCTGTCATTTGTGTCGTGGGCCTTGGATACGTGGGATTGCCGCTTGCCGCTGCCTTCGGAAAATCCGGCTGGAAAACCTACGGCTTTGACGTGAATGCAAAACGCATCGACACATTGAAGAACGGCGAAGACTGGACGCATGAACTCTCGAGTGACGATTTGAAGAAAACGACGATCGAATACTCAAGTGATCCAAGCATCATCAAAAATGCAAATGTAGTGATCGTTGCCGTACCGACACCAGTCGATGCAAAGAATGTGCCGGATCTTTCCATCGTTGAATCTGCGAGCGAGTCCGTCGGGAAAAATCTTTCGAAAGGATCTGTCGTCGTGTTTGAATCAACCGTCTATCCGGGTGTCACAGAAGAACTTTGTGTGCCGATTTTAGAAAAACATTCTGGACTGACATGTGGCGCGGATTTCACGGTCGGATATTCACCGGAACGCATCAATCCGGGTGATAAAGAACACACGATTGATAAGATTACGAAGGTCGTTGCCGGGCAAGATGAAGCCACAACTGACCGTTTGGCTGAAGTGTATGGAAAGATCGTCACGGCCGGTGTCTATAAAGCTGCAAACATCAAAGCTGCGGAACTTGCGAAGGCACTGGAGAACACGCAACGCGATATCAACATCGCATTGATGAACGAAGTTGCACGGTTCTGCGACAAGCTTGGTATCCGCACAAAAGATGTGCTTGATGCGGCAGGAACAAAGTGGAATTTCTTAAAGTTTTCACCTGGACTCGTCGGCGGACACTGCATTGGCGTCGATCCGTATTATCTCGTACACAAAGCGAATGAACTCGGCATGCAAACCGATGTCATTTCTGCAGGAAGAAAAATCAACGATGCACAGCCTGCCTTCATCGCTGATCAAATCATGCGCGCATTATCAACTGCGAAGATCGATCCAAAGAGCGTCAAAGTTCTCGTGCTCGGTCTCACATTTAAAGAGAATGTTCCTGATACGCGTAACGCGAAGATTCATGACCTAATGCACATTCTTTCGAAGAATGGCCTGACGGTTGCAGGACACGATCCATGGCTTCAGGAAGAGCACATCACAAAGTTAGGCTTTGCATCAGGAGCACTTACAAAGGAAACCTACGATGTGATCATTTTGGGAGTCACACATCGTGAATATCTCGCCATGAAATCTGCGGACTTCATAAGTGCACTGAAAAATCCGGGTATTTTCTACGATGTGAAATCTGTGTGTGATCCGAAAGACTTTGCACATCGCACGTACCTCTCTCTATGACAAAGGATCTCATCATGAAGCAATGGCCGATTCTTTTTGTAGCTGCCGCGCTCATCATCGTGCTGACGGCAACGCTCACATACTACAAAGGCAGTCCGAGTGCGCTGTTTCATATCGACCGAACGATCACGGATGAGTATGAACTCCCAGAATATACGGTCGTCTTAAATAACATCGGGTACGACGGCATGCATTATTATCAAATCGCACGGAATGTACCGAAGCTCGTGCAACCCACATACTGGAATGAATTGAGCACGATCCCTCCAGGACCATACGCACATCAGCGCATCCTCTTGCCAGTCTTGGCGTATCTCATCGCTTTCGGACAAGACACGTTATTGCCGTATTCATTCTTGCTGATCAACATTCTCGCACTGCTGGGAACAGCATGGTTCATCATGCAAACCAAGAAACGTTCGTCGAACCTTTTTGCTGTTGCACTCGCACTTTGCCCCGCAGCAATGGTCGGTTTGCATTTCTCGCTCGCGGAACCGTTGACGCTCTTTTTGGTCACCGTCTTTTTGTTCCGTTTCACGCGTGGCGAAAAAATCGATGTGATCAACATCTTGTTGTTATCCGCGTTAGTCCTCTCACGCGAAGTGAATATTCTCTTTGCAGGTGCCACGGGTCTCTATCTCCTTGCAAAGATGCGCTGGAAAGACGCACTTCTGCTCTTCATTCCTGCGTTCGTCTTCCTTGGACTCCACTTCTTTATCTACCAAGTATTCGGAGAGATTCCGTTCCTGTGGAGTGCCGAGAAAAATGCACCGCCACTCTATGCAATTGCCGAACTCTTGTTTGGGCTCAAGGGCTATAACAAATTCACTCTGTCTTCGATCGCACTCTTTACTGCATTCGTTCTGCCGGCGCTCATCTTGGTATCCATCCACCTCATCAAAAATCGAAAGATCGACTATGTCCCATTGATGCTCCTTACATTCCTGGGACTCATGCTCCTTATGCCAGATCACATCTGGGGTTCGATCACGAGTATTGGACGCGTTATTACGCCGGTGTACCCGCTCTACGCGTTCTTTGCGCTCACGCATGAGAATCGCGCGACGCGCACAGTTGGAGTCTGTATGCTGCTGCTCGGCCTAGGCGCGGCATTTGGCCTCGCCTTCATCCCACATCCGTTCATGTTCTCATGAAGTCCGAACTCACTATCCTCGTGCCGATCTATAACGAAGAGCGAACACTTGTGTCCATCATGGATGCGATCGTGGAAACGTGCCCAGATGCCCAAATCATTTACATTGATGACGGATCAAAAGACAAATCTCTGGAACTCCTAAAAAGTCGAGCTCGCCCGCAGGACCTTGTACTGACAAAACCAAATGGAGGAAAAGGATCTGCCATTCGTTTGGGCTTAGAACACGCAACGGGCATATACACCGTTATCCAAGATGCCGACTTGGAATATCACCCACGCCAAATCCCGATGCTCTTAGATGAGGCGAAGAAACGCCCACATGTTGCAATCTTCGGTTCACGATTTCTAAAACCGAATCCAGCGCTCTATAAAAGATACTTAATGGGCAACAAAGTGATGACAGGATTTTTGAATCTCTTCTTTGGATCGACACTGACGGATAGTTACACGTGCTACAAATTGTTCGAAACAGAACAGATGAAAACATTGCCGTTACAAGCGCGTGGGTTTGAATTGGAAGCAGAACTGTCAGCCTATCCGCTGAAACGGGGTATCATCATTCATGAAATTCCCGTCGAATATAAACCGCGTTCCTTGGAAGAAGGAAAAAAGATTCGCTTCAAAGATGCATGGAAAGGCATGCTGACGATCTTGAAGATCCGTTTTGGCAGCTAAATCGCGTTGCGAAGCGCACGGGGAATCGATAGTCTGCCCGCATGAAGTGGCAACCTGCCTTCGTTCACCCGGTTTCGCATGTCCCGCTTACGCGCGAGGCGGACAGCTTTAAAGATGCACAAACTGGCGACGTATTTCCGGTCAAAAACGGTATTCCGATCTTTGTGCCGGAATCATTGCAGGAACATATGGATGGCGAACGCAAAGGACTTGAGAACACGTTGAAGACATTGCTGCGCAAGTCACCGCTGCTCTATCGTTTCTTAATCTTCATGATCAGTCCGGTATGTTTCACGGGACTATCAGCCAAGAGATTTTTGAAACGTCTTGGTCCAGATACGACTGGTCTGAACGTGGGATCCGGTGTGCATAAATTCGGACCGAACATTTTGAACATCGATATTTTCTACTATGAAGGTGTCGACGTTGTCGCAAACGGTGAACAACTCCCCTTTGCTGATAACTCCGTCGATGCTGTCGTGTGTGAATCGCTCTTGGAACATGTACCAAAGCCGAAAGTCATCGTCGATGAAATGTTCCGCGTCTTGAAGAAAGGCGGACAGATGTACATCGTCATTCCATTCGTCTATCCGTTCCATGCGTGTCCGAACGATTTCTATCGCTGGTCCAAAACGGGTCTGAACGAGATGCTAAAAGAAGGTGAGATCGTGAAAATCGGCGTCCGTGCCGGTGCCAGTTCCGCCTTGATGGGTCAGCTGACGACGTGGACGGCTATCATCCTCTCTTTTGGTCTCACGCCGCTCTATAACTTCTTTTCGATCGTTCTGCCACTCGTGTTCTTCCCGGTAAAATTCCTGGATCTGCTGTTTGGCTGGTATCCGACAGCTATCCATGGCGCCGGGCAATTTTACGCGGTCGTCAAAAAGCAGTGATACCATAGGGGCATCGCATTCAGATGACTTCCCACTCCTCCACTCACGGCAATTCCGAGGCTCATCGTATTTCCATCGTGATACCGGTGTATCAGGGTGAAACGACGTTGCCGGCATTGATGAAAGAAATTGAACCGTTCACAAAAAATACCGTCTCTGGAAAACATGCGTTCATCGTGACGGAGGTTGTGCTTGTACATGACAATGGTCCCGATCGTTCAGATGTGACGATGCAAACATTGAGCGAACAGTATTCTTTCGTGCGTCCTGTGTGGCTGTCCCGAAATTTTGGACAGCATCCAGCAACACTCGCAGGTATGTCGTCTACAAGTGGTGACTGGGTCATTACAATGGACGAAGACGGACAGCAGGATCCAGCGGATATTGCAGAGATGCTCAAAACCGCGCTCGAGGAAGATGTACAAATCGTCTACGGCTCACCAAAAAATCCTCCGCCACACGGATTCCTTCGCAATACATTGAGCAACTTTGCGAAATGGATCTCTGCACATCTGCTTGGGAACGGCACAATCGGTCGCTTCAATAGTTTCCGATTGGTCGACGGTGAAATCGCACGCAGCCTTGCGGCGTACTGTGGCCACAGCGTGTTCTTGGACGTCGCGTTGTTCTGGGTCGGATCACGTGCAGCGTACTGTCCTGTCACATTGCGTGAGGAAATGGGCAGACCATCGGGATATTCATTCAAACGCCTGATGCGTCACTTCTGGCAGTTGATCCTAACATCTGGAACAAAGCCACTACGACTCATCACCTTCATGGGTATCGCATCCATCTTCCTCGGACTCGCACTCACTGCCTACGCCCTCTACGTGAAATTCGGATTGAAGATTCCGGTGCAAGGCTGGGCCTCGATCGTGATCGTCGTGTCGTTCTTCTCGGGTTGTATTTTGTTCTCGCTCGGCATCATCGCGGAATATCTTGCTGTCGCATTGACGATCGTGATGGGCAAGCCGCTCTACTTGGTCGTCTCGAAGCCATCCAAGCGCCGAGATTCTACGAACGCATGACACACGCACTGGTGCTTGGACGGGGGCTCATCGGATCAGCACTGGAGAATGCACTCGCAGAGGTCGATGTGAAGGTTCATGCCGACTACCCTGCTCTTTCCTGGAACAATCCGGGAGTTCTCGAAGCAGAATTCGTAAAACTCTTCGAAGCATTCGCAAAGAAACTGACATCTGATGATACCTGGATGATTGCTTGGACTGCAGGAAAAGCTGTCATGAGCAGTCCGCAGGAAGTACTCGATACTGATAATCAGCTACTCTCTGTTTTTTTGAAAACACTCGAGCAATCTGCGCTGACGCAACCAGGCATTCTATTCTTAGCGAGTTCCGCCGGTGCCATTTACGCAGATGAAAAGGATCTCTGCACCGAAGAATCGTCGGCACATCCGTCGTCGTTGTACGGTCAAAATAAAATCAAGCAGGAAGAGTTGTTAACCGCATGGGCTGCAGATCAATCACACATCCGATTGTTGATCGGTCGCATTGCAACGGTGTTTGGTCCCAATCAAAACGAAAGAAAATCCCAAGGACTCATCTCACATATCTCACGTTCCATCATTCACCGTGCGCCGATCAATATTTTCGTCCCGCTCGATACCGTGCGTGATTATGTCTACAGCGATGATTGTGCCGCACACATCGCGTTGTGCCTAAAGAAAATGATGGAAGAAAAAACGGAAAAGATCGTCATGAAAATCTTCGCATCGGAACGCGTAACCACGGTCGCGCAAATCATCGGAGTGTTCCGAAGAATCTCCGCACAGCCACCTCAAATCGTTGCGTCAAACCATGTATCTGGCGCTCTCTACAGCCATTACACGCGTTTTCGATCATTACGATGGCCGAAGGTGCGTCCAAAGAACGAACACAGTCTCGTCAGTGCAATCGCAACAGTACACAAAGCGGAATTACTCCGACATCAACGCGCAAACTGAACGATGGAAATTCCATTTTGATTGTAGATCTCTTTTCCATGTGACTTCAGTGTTTGCCAATTCGCAGTATCGATATCTTTTGCTGTACGAATGATGAAATCGAGTGGATAGAGTGCGAGTTTTTCTTCGGTGGAGAGTTGTAGATACTCTTCGTAAGCTTCGATTTGCTGATCAATAATGTCATCAGGAATATTCTCGTATCCACCAGCAAATTCACGATAGTAAATGCTATACAAACGACTGCTCACGAACGCGCGCAAGTCAGTTGGGAAGCGCTCTGTAGCCTCAGCGAGCGACAGATCTTCTAACCACAATTCAAAGAACATTGCGTCCCTGGCTCGCGTGGTTGGTGTGAGGTATCCATTCGCATTTCCGGCCATATACGCACTCAACGGCGTATATACCGTAATCAAATCACGTGCATGCGCATTTTCTTTGCTAATGAAAACGACTTGTCCTTTCGTTCCAATGGAAGACAGTTCCTCGAAGACAGGTGCGTAGATCTGATACGCATCCCATTCTGCTTCACTGGCGTTGTAGGCATGCATCTGTTGCATGTATCCAAAGCCGATTGTTCCAATACAGAGAATAATTCCGAGGAGCACCTGCACGTTTCGTGTTGTAAAGCGGGAGATGCCGAAGAAGATCAGGGTTAGAATAAGGAGTGCTGCGAGCGGCTGAATGAAATACCAATGATAATGCTGAAAGACGATCGCAGTGCCGGTAATCAGTTGTTGATTCAGTGCAATCAAGCCTGCAATCGCAAGTGCTGGCACAAGCGGCCATGTGGCCGGAAGCATTTTCCTTGTCGGAAGAGACGCAACAATGAAAGCCACTGCATACGCACCGAAGACTGCGAAGCGTTTATGAATGAGACCTTGTCGCGCGGCTGTTTCCGCATACAACGGATGATGGGCCAATTCCCACATATTGATGAGATAGGGAATACCCAACAAAAAGAACCACGCAAAAATGATGCCAATATCGGAGATGCGCATCCATTCCCTTTTCCAGAAATACCAAAGAAACAACAATCCGAGGGTCGCTGCCAAATAGGACCATGCATACACATACGAATAGAGCATCACAGCCATACAGATGCCGATCAAACTTGCTTTCCAGGTTGCACGCTGCTTGATCCAAGAAGCCAAGATCCACAGCGCCAAGAAGAACCATGTCGCACTCCACTGCGGATTGATGGGGCGGGCGAAGCGAAGGAAATCACTTGAGAAAATGCCTGTTTCAAGAAATTTCAGAATGTCCCACGGCGCATTCAATGCAGCATTCGCAAACAACAACGTACATACCGCGACAATGCTCAGCCACGGCTTCTTTGTGATGGACGTCCATGCTCCAATCATGACAATCGTGAGCAGCACTCCAAAGAAAAACTTGGAAACCGTGAAGGATGTAAGCGCATTCAAACCAAACAAGCGTCCAATCCAATAGATCGTTGCTTCGGGAACTGCTGGCTGCAGATAGGGCTGATCTTTTGGCTCACTGTAGTACTGATTCGCAACAGGCCAGTCACCTTGTTCGACCGAAACCACTCTCCCGCCATAATAAAATTCTTGATCGGTGCCCATTATCACGATGCCATCGAATGAATCGTCGAATCTCTGAAGAATATTCGGCAGTACACATGCTGCCCCAAAGAATGTGGCGATCAGAAGTGCCACGATCCATTGTGTGCGCGGGAAAGAAAAATCTGCTTTACGCATGTGAGGATTTTCTGCTGCTGTAGGCCTGAAATCCCATGCCGAACAAAACCCATGCAGCAAAGAATGAAGCAGCAGAGAGAGCAATCATGGCCGACATCCAGATCCAGAAGGAAAGTGTAAAGAGGAGGAGCGACGTGAAAAACGCGATGCCACTCAAAAGTAGATAGAGCTTGAGTGGATTGTACGTCGCCATTGCCTCGGTGATGTACTGCAATGTCATCAGTGAATCGCGGATGATGCGCACCTTCGAACGCCCAACACGTTTGTGATACGCAATGGGAAGATACGTGACAAATTTTCCTGTGAGCATGTAGACGAGTGTGATCGTTGTGGTGAAACTGAAGCCTTCGCAGAGGTCTGGGAAAAATTGCAACGCCGTACTCTTCTTAAACACGCGAAGTCCCGAATTGATGTCAGGAATACGCTTCCCGGTTGTGAATTCCACAAGAAACTTCAGCACAATACGTGCTGGCATCTTCAGAAATGAGCCACGATACGCTTTGCCACTGCGTGCTCCGACAACCATGTCGAATCCTTCATCCATTTTATCGAGAAGATCCTGAATGCGATCGATCGGATAGCTGCCATCAGCATCAGAAATAACAATCGTATCGTGTGTTGCCGCAAGAATGCCGTCTTTCAAAGATCGACCGTAGCCTGCATTCGTTGGATGCGTGACGACCGTAGCACCCTTCCCTTCTGCAACAGCAGCAGTGTTATCAGTCGATGCATCGTTGACAACGATGATCTCAGCATGTGGCATTGCCTCACGTAATGCATCAAGCACATGCGCGATACCTTTTTCTTCGTTGTATGCCGGGATGATGATCGAACAGTGTTTCATCGCTTGAAGAGCCGTGCAAAACCGACGGCTGAGCAAAGAGCATAGCAGAAAAGCACCGGCATGAGGTATCGAGGCGTCGCATCAGTCAGGGTAAACAATGCGGTCGTATACAGCATCAAAAGCAGGAATGGCGCATACTCTCGCTTCCAAATCGTAGTGAGACTGAGAGCACATCCAATGTAGAGAAGAAGCATGCCTAACGCTGCCAATGCATTGTAGACAAATGGCCATCCGCCACCGACATACGGAAAGTGCAATTCAGCGATATCCACGATGGAGAACCACACGTAATTCGGGAAATGGCCGAGAATTTTTGAAATTGATTCCTGCTTGATCTGCTCTTCATTGCCGAGCGGAAGATTGTCCGGCCATTGTGCATGAATCAATGCATTAAAAGAGCACGCATCCGATCGGCCTGTCCAATCACGTGATACATATTCAGCCCAAAGGCATTTTACCGGCTCCAAACCTGTAACCCGCTCTGCTTGCTCACCGCGAACGTAGATCGACCAGACACTGCGGAACGATCCGGCAACGGACCATTGTCCAAACTGTTCATGATTGCGATACGCCCACGCACCTACGAAAAGATATGGAACAAGAATGAGGATTGCGACGTGTTGTTTCTTCATCTTCCAGAAATAGGCGAGCGAAAGAAGGCCAATCGGGAAGAAGACAAATGGGTAATATGTGAGAAGAATGCAGCCAAGTACCAATCCTGAAAAAAGCGCAGAGGAAAGTGATGGAAGACGCTTGTAGTGCAACAAGAGCGTCATGAAAATCAGGAATAAACTTAGTGCGAGAGATTCTCGATACACCGAGAACAGGATGCGAAACACGCTCGGTGTCAGGAGCAGGAAAAAGAACGTGATCTGTGCAATTCGATCAGATGAGACATGTTTCAATTCACGTACGAAGACAAAAACTGCGGTCAGATACAGTACCGCTTGGATGAGAAAGATTGCGGAGCGATTTTCGAGTCCGAATATGAGATAGATAATCGCAAGAAAAACGCTGTACCCAGGTTCACGCTCCATCGTGGGAGTTTCTCCATCAAGTGAATACATCCCGTGCTGTACAAGTGACGCTGCCCCAGCGTTATATTCACCGGCATCATCTTGAAACGTAAATTCAGTGGGCAATGAGGAATACCAAAAAAATACACCGCTAAATACTAGGACAAAGAGTGTGAAGCCAATGAGAAGTGAAGAACGTTGCATAGAAGTTATGTGTATTGTCGCATCCATTCATCAAGCCACAAAAGTGCCCAGACGTGGTCGGAATAATCCGTGCGACTCTTCTCGTACGTGGACAGGAATTGTGCGACACCTTTTTGTTCGAGAAACTGCCACAATGGCGAATCCGATGCACCGAGGCGGTCATGCACAAATGGCTTCAGATCGCCACGGAACCATGTATCGAGTGGCAAACGGAAACCAGTTTTTGGTCGACGCAATGTTTTCTCTGGAAGAAGATCTTTGAGAAGACGTTTTAAAAGAATTTTACGTTTGCGACCTTGGACTTTGTATCCGGCGGGAATGGTTGCCGTGAGTTCCAGGAGTTTGTGATCCAAAAATGGTGAACGTGCTTCGAGGCCATGGG
>JALHMU010000004.1 GCA_022843885.1 Candidatus Peribacteraceae bacterium
TCGATGCAGTCAATGTGTAGGTGGCAAGTCCACCGGCAACGACAGATGCTGGACCCGTTTTCTGGATCGCGAGGTCAGCGTTGACGATTGGACATGTAACCGTCGTGGAGACGATCGAACTCTGGTTGTTTGCTGGGTTTGGATCCGTTGTCGTTGCAGAGATTGCAGCGCGGTTCTGGATGACAGATTGTGTGCATTGCGCAGGGTTCGGGACATTGAATGCCACCTGAACCGTCTGGCTCTGACCTGCTGCGAGCGTGATGTTGTCACAAAGGATGTTCGGACCGTTCTGGACACAACTTGTAGAGGACTGAGCGGCGTTGAACGTAAGACCTGCTGGGATCACATCGCTGAACGTCACGTGTTCAGCAGTTGCTGGACCAGCGTTCGTTGCAGTGAGGTTGTATGTCACAACTGTACCGGCAACGACCGTTGCTGGACCAGACTTGATGATCGAAAGATCAGCAGTCATTGGAGCTGGGCATGTCACGTTCGTCGTAACAACTGAGCTCGTGTTGTTACCTTGGTTTGGGTCGTTCTGACCACCGGCAACAGATGCTGTGTTCTGAATTGTCGTTGGGACACACGTGTTTGGGTTGACTGTTGGGAGAGCGAAGACAAGCTTCACAGGGCGGCTCTGACCAGATGCAAGAACGAAGTTTCCACATGTGATCGCGTTGCCGTTCTTCGTGCAGGATGCATCGGATTCAGCAGCGACAAATGTGAGACCGCTTGGGATCTGATCCGTGATCGATGCATTCTGCACCGTTGCTGGACCGGCGTTGGAGACCGTCAATGTGTACGTAATCTTTTCACCGGCGAGGATCGATGCTGGACCAGACTTCATAATCGAGAGATCAGAAGCGGTTGGCTGAGGACATGTGACCTGTGTGAAGACGATCGTGCTTGCGTTGTTCGAAGGATTTGGATCCGTCTGTGACGTGTTCACGAATGCTTGGTTTGCAACCGTGCGTGCGACACATGTGTTTGGATCGGCAGCTGGAGCATTGAAGACAACCGTTACCGTGCGGCTTGCGCCGGATGCGAGGGTGATGTTGTCACACAAGATGTTCGCACCGTTCTGCACACAGTTCGTAGAAGACTGTGCAGCGTTGAAGGTGAGACCAGCTGGTGTTGGGTCGATAATGTTGACGTTCGTTGCGATACCAGGACCAGCGTTTGAAGCTGTGAGCGTGTATGAGATTGTCGAACCAGCGACCGCAGTTGCAGGACCAGTCTTCAAGATAGAGAGGTCAGCACCGAGTGGCTCAGGACACAACACATTTGTTACAACGATCTGGCTCGTGTTGTTTGATTGGTTCGAATCAGACTGTGCAGCTGCGACAGATGCGCGGTTCTGGATCGTGGTTGGCGTGCAGTTGTTTGGAGCAGCAGGAACGTTGAAGGCCAAGTTCACTGTGCGGCTCTGACCAGCAGCGAGGTTCATGTTGTTACACACGATGCTTCCACCGTTCTGCGCACAGATCGTATCGGACTGTGCAGCGTTAAACGTGAGACCGGATGGGATCTGGTCGGTGATCACAACGCTCGTTGCGGATGCTGGACCCATGTTCGTAGCGGTCAACGTGTAGAGCACGATGCCACCGGCTTGGACGGAGTATGGACCAGACTTGATGATTGCGAGATCAGCGTTTGTTGGCGTCGGACAGTTCACGGTTGTCGTGACAACGGAGCTCTGGTTGTTACTTGGATTTGGATCCGTCTGTGATGTGTTTACGTAGGCCTGGTTTGTAACTGTGCGTACGAAACAATTGTTTGGATCAGCGACCGGTGTATTGAAAGCGACCTGAACCGTGCGGCTCTGACCGGCTGCGAGTGTGATGTTGTCACACAAGATGTTCGCACCGTTCTGGACACAGTTTGCAGATGACTGAGCAGAGTTGAATGTCAGACCTGCTGGAGTTGGATCGATGATGTTTACGTTGGTTGCAGTTGCAGGACCAGCGTTCGTCACCGTCAATGTGTAGACGGCTACAGAACCAGCTTGGACAGTTGCAGGACCAGACTTCGTGATGGAGAGATCAGCACCTTGTGGTGTTGGGCAGTTGACCATCGTGTTCACGATCTGACTTTGGTTGTTCGAAGGATTTGGATCCGTCGACGAGGATGAAACCGATGCGCGGTTCTGGATCGTCGTTGGCGTACATGCGTTTGGATCGACAGCAGGAACATTGAAGGCGATCTGGACTGTGCGTGACTGACCAGAAGCCAACGTGATGTTGTTACACTGAATGTTCGCACCGTTCTGGACACAGCTGTTGTCAGACTGTGCAGCGTTGAATGTAAGACCAGCTGGGATGACGTCATTGATCGTGACGTGTTCAGCAGTCGCAGGACCAGCGTTCGTAACCGTCAATGTGTAGGAGATTGTCGAACCTGGAGTGACAGTTGCAGGACCAGACTTCGTGATCGAAAGATCAGAACCTTGTGGCTGTGGACATGTCACGTTGGTTGTCACAACGGAGCTCTGGTTATTTGAAGGATTTGGGTCCGTCTGTGATGTGGAAACGGAACCGCGGTTTTGAATCGTTGTTGGGGTGCAGTTATTTGGATTCGCTGCAGGAATGTTGAAGGCAACCTGAACCGTGCGGCTCTGGCCTGGCGTCAACGAGAAGTTGTTACACTGAATGTTTGGACCGTTCTGCACACAGTTCGTAGAAGACTGTGCAGCGTTGAAGGTCACACCGGCAGGGATAACGTCGTTGATCGTGACGTTGGTTGCAGTTGCTGGACCAGCGTTTGTTGCAGTCAAGTTATAGACGGCAACACCACCAGCTTGAACAGTCGAAGGACCAGTTTTCTGGATCGAAAGGTCAGCACCTTGTGGCGTTGGGCATGTCACGTTTGTGACAACAGTCTGTGAAGTGTTGTTTCCTGGAGTCGTGTCACCAGGGGCAGACACTGTTGCAGTGTTTTGAAGCGTTGTTGGGACACACTGGTCACCAGTTGCTTGCGTGTTAAATGCGATAGAGAAGTTACGTGACTGACCTCCAGTCAATGAGATACCGGAACAGACAACTGCGTTTCCTTGAAGCGTACACTGTGAGGAAGACTGAGCAGCGTTGAACGTTGTTCCTGCTGGAACTGGATCCGTGATCGAGACGTTCTGAACCGTACCCTGACCTTCGTTCTTCACCGTCACTGTGTAGACAGCAACGTTTCCTGCTTGAACGTTCGTAACACCAGTCTTCTGGATGGAAACGTCCGTTGGGAATTCACAGGTAACGACTGCAAGGTTGTATTCGGAGTGGTACTGCCACGTTCCACAGATATCGCGGAAGGTGGAGTTGATCTGACGAGATTCTTCAGACTGCTGACCATTGCGGACGAACAAGTTCGTCACATCAACTGGGTCGTACAATTTTGGAACGTTGTTGCAGCTTGCGTCGTAACGCAGCGTGCGGTTTCCGACAGATGTGACAAGATCGACAGCGTCATCTGTGACGTGGTAACGATTGTCACCTTCCGTTGGACCTTGAAGGAAGACGCGCTGACCTGGCTTCACATTGAGTGTTGCGGAGGTCGTATCAAACGTTGCACCAACTGTTCCGACTTGCTGGACCGGGTAGTTGTTTGCAATGCGTGTGTAACGCACGTCTGGCGTGGCACCGTTCGTACAAATGTAGTTGTCCTTTTCCGTGTTGTCCTGCGTACCTGCACATCCTGGATCCTGACCGAAGTCGACTTTTCCGTCGCCATCGTTATCGATTCCATCGCTGCATTGCGGCTTCGGGAAGGTTTCGTCGTCATCGTTTGGACCGGAACAGCTGAAGTCATCTGGATGATCGATAGCACCGTCGCCATCGTTATCTTTTCCATCAGAACACTGTGGAGCACACTTCACCTGGGTAGGCGTCGTGGACACCGTCACTTCATCAGCGAACTGACCGTGCGCCTTCACTGTATTCACGATGGTCGTGTTACATGCAAAGGTCTGTGGGATCTGGAATGTAAGAGTAAATTCACGCGTTTCGTTGATTGCAAGATTCGGAACGTCGCAGGAAACCATAGCTCCCTGAAGCGCGCATTCCTGGCTGCTTTCCTGTGGAATGTACGTGAGTCCGTTTGGGATCGTGTCGATGACACCAGCGCGGAACGTTGCAAGATTTCCCGTGTTTTTGACGGTGACCTTGTACGAAATTTTTCCACCGACGGCTGGGTTGTTCGTCGTCACAGTTTTCTTCAATTCAAATTTTGCTTTGTTCACTGGAGACTCATCATTGTCATCTGGGTTTGTACAACCTGGATCATTTGGATAGTCGATCAAACCGTCGCCGTCGTTATCCTTGCCATCGCGGCACTGTGGAATATGAGCAGGCGTGACTTCGATGTTGAACGTACACTTTCCATGGTTGTCATCGTAACGTGAGTCCGTGTAGCCCCCCACGAGCTTTACGGCACCAGCTGGAACTTGAATGCCTCCTTCGAAGGAGCGCATCAAGATCGCAGCGCGATTACTTGGTGTCGGAACATTCGGACGAACAACGTTGCCGCTGGCGTCAACGAACTGACCGACGATTGCATGCTTTGGAAGATCGTTGGTTCCCTCTTTTGCACCGTCGCGGCACGTGTGTGGATTTTGCAATCCACTTGCACCACCGAAGTCGATCTTGCCACTAATATTTGTGACTTTGATCGTGTCTCCCGCTTGCAGTCCATCGACCAACACACGTGGGTCTCGGGAACCGCTTCCGCGCCACCAGTAGTTACATCCTTCACTGCCGGAGTAACCCGGACACTGATGGATGACACCATCTTTGGCGTCAATGTATGAGTTCACCACCTGGGCAGCATCAGCTGCGACAGGGAAGTTGAACGCAATAACGCCGAGTTGCGTGGCTGAGCCAGCAAACACGACGAGGAGAAGCACGGCAATCGGCTTCTTCATGCGGAAATAAAGGGATGCAACGGCCTGCATAAGAAAGTGGGGTAGATACAAGAAAGTTGCTTACCTTAACCGAACTTTCACATCTTGTCAACTTTATT
This sequence comes from Candidatus Peribacteraceae bacterium, assembly GCA_022843885.1. Classification (GTDB taxonomy): domain Bacteria; phylum Patescibacteriota; class Gracilibacteria; order Peribacterales; family Peribacteraceae; genus JALHMU01. The sequence goes on from JALHMU010000004.1 coordinate 5,008, forward strand.
CTTTTATTGCATTTCGTACAGTTATCTTTCCACTCTGAATAGGAGAAATCGGCTTCAGAAAGGGCTCAAGAGGACGTAGCGACCCCTCGTAAAGTCTGTATAATCGCCTTAGATTATGTCTAGGACGACAAACGAGCTTCGGCAGGCCTATTTGGACTTCTTCAAGTCTCACGGCCATACGGTCATTCCTGGGGCATCCTTGGTACCTGAGAACGACCCGACAGTGCTCTTCACGACGGCTGGAATGCACCCTCTCGTCCCCTACCTCCTCGGGGAGCCACATCCAGGCGGAAAACGGCTTACAGATGTGCAATTGTGCGTGCGTACCCAAGATATCGACGAAGTCGGAGATATCAGCCACCTCACGTGTTTCGAAATGCTCGGAAACTGGAGTTTGGGTGACTACTTTAAGGAGGGCGCTATTTCGATGAGCTTTGAATATCTGACGAAAGTCTTGCAGCTTCCGATCGAGAAACTCGCCGTCACCTGTTTCGAAGGTGATGATGACGCGCCAAAGGACACGGAATCCGCAGCAATTTGGGAAAAACTCGGCATGCCTAAGGAACGTATTGCGTTCCTTCCCAAAGCCAAAAACTGGTGGGGCCCTGCGGGTCTCACGGGGCCATGCGGTCCGGATACGGAAATGTTCTACTGGGTCGGTGATGGTGAACCGAAAGGTAATCCGAAAACGCATGAGAATGAATGGCTGGAGATCTGGAACGACGTGTTCATGCAGTACTTCAAAAAAGAGGATGGAACGTTTGAGCCCTTAGCACAGCAGAACGTTGATACCGGTATGGGCTTGGAACGCGTTGCAGCAGTGATTCAAGGCGTAGAAAGCGTGTATGACACAGATGCATTCACACCAATCATCGAAAAAATTACATCGATGAGTACGGCAAAAAGTGACAATGATGTTCGTCACAAACGCATCATTGCGGATCACATCAAAGCTGCCGTGTTCATGATCGCCGATGGAGTTGAACCGTCGAATGTCGACCAAGGGTATGTCTTACGAAGACTCATTCGCAGGGCTATTCGCTCGGCTCGAACGCTTGGCATCGAGCATGCAGGAACCTTCGGAAGTACAATTGCGGATGTCGTGATTGCGCAGTATGGAAGCCATTATTCGCATCTCGTGAAGAAGCAATCCGGCATCAAAGAGTCGCTGAAGAAAGAAGAAGAACAATTCAAAAAAACGCTTGAAGAAGGGCTGAAGCAGTTCTCAAAAATGGTCGAAAAAATCGAGGGAAAAATGATCGATGGAAAAACGGCATTCCATCTGTATGACACCTATGGTTTCCCATTCGAGCTTACAAAGGAGTTAGCGGCCGAACACGGATTTTCGATCGACGAAGCCGGCTACAAAACTGCATTTGAAGCCCATCAAAATCTCTCGCGTGCAGGAGCAGAAAAACGCTTTGCCGGAGGGCTCGCCGACCATTCTGCTGAGACGACAAAACTACATACTGCCACGCATTTATTGAATGCCGCTCTGCGCACCGTTCTCGGTGATCACGTCTACCAGAAGGGCTCCAACGTGACTGCAGAACGTCTGCGTTTTGACTTCCCGCATCCGGAAAAAATGACACCGGAGCAAATCAAACAGGTTGAGGATCTCGTGAACAAAGCCATCAAAGACGATCTTCCCATCGCCTACCACGTCACGACTGTCGACGGCGCAAAGAGTGAAGGTGCGATCGGCGTGTTCGATGATCGCTACGGTTCTGAAATCAAAGTCTATGTGATGGGCGACGACAAGAAAGGCGTGTTTAGTAAGGAGATCTGCGGCGGTCCGCACGTGTCACATACAGGCGTTCTTGGCACATTTAAGATTCAGAAAGAAGAAAGTTCCAGTGCTGGCGTTCGCAGAATCAAAGCTGTTGTCTCTGGTGGTCCAGCAGACATTGACACTGCAGGAGAGGCACAAGGATAATCATCGACTTTATGAAACTTCAGTACGATCCAATAGAGGATTTTGAAACTGCCGATGTGCGGATTCGTGCACAGCGTGCGTTACAACAAAAAATTGATGGTCCGCTTCGTCGAACGCTCGAGGCACGTATTCCCGAAATGGATACATATAAACAGTTACAGCGCTTTCTGCAGCAATGCGGGATGTTGCAGGACCAAATGGTTGACCGGGCATCCTAAATACGTACAATGCGGCCTCCTTTTGGCCTTATTTGAGGCCTGAATGACACTATTGACATTTATTAGTAATATATTACAATTTCATTTCTATGATTCAACGCAATCCAAACTCTGAGATCTTCGATCGCGATTCCGTCGATTATCACATCGGCTATACGCTGATGCGCGCTCAACAGAAAGCAATCGAGGGAAATATTGATGACGCTCGCGCATTGTATTACTCCATCTTTGAACATCCGGAATTCAATGGAACGTATCCTGGATATAATGGGTATGAGGAACGTGTCGAAAACTATCTTAAGTCGCAGGCATAAAGAATGACCATCGTTTTTTTGAGACAAAAGGTTCTTTCTGCATGCAGAAACCAATCTTGATTCCAAGCAAGCGCTCATCGAAGCGGAAAAAATGAGTCGGCACTATGCTATGGGCCATCATGCATTCGTACGTTGCTCAACTTGGACATCAGCCGCTTATTGCTCGCGCAGAACTTCTCGCGCTCCTTCCGGATATGGAACCGGGGCGCATGGTCAGTGCCGTGTATTTCATGTTCAAGACGAAAGAAGAGCTGAACCAAGCATTTTTAGATAGTTTAGGAGGAACGATTTTGATCGCAAAGTGCATTCACAGCGCTGCTGATCTGAAAGATATTCCTGCGATGCTTGAAACCGAACTGCAAGGCAGCAAAGGAAAGGTGTCCTTCGCGTTGCGCATCGTCGGACTCTCTCCTGCGCGCGGTCGTGAGTTTTACAAAGCATCGAAAGATCATTTGAAAAAGAAGGGCATGTCTAGCCGCTACATCGGCAACGAGCGCTCCCCTGCTTTGCCGATTCAATTGCACGATGAAGGGCTTCTGGATGCCAAGAAAGGAGCAGAGCTGCTGATACTGCACGGTGAGCATGGCACGTGGGTGGGACGCACGATTGCGGCACAAAATGTGAAGGCATACACGAAGCGTGACATGGATAAACCGGTCCGTGATACGACGGTCGGACTCCTTCCTCCGAAACTTGCACAAACATTGCTCAACTTCGGAATGTTCCTCGTGCGCGAACAACGCGGCGAGCTTCCGAAGACACTCACGATCTTCGATCCATTTTGCGGAACGGGTGTGATCCCGATGGAAGCATTGCATCGCAAGTGGCCGGTTTTGGCATCGGATATTTCCCCAAAAGCAGTGACAGGAACAGAAAAAAATTTGGAATGGATGCGCAAGCACTGGAGTATTGGGAAACGTGATGTCGCGTCTACAGTCTGGAAACAGGATGCGCAGAAACCTTTCAAATTAGAGACGAAACCGGATGTCATCGTGACGGAGACAACGCTTGGACCATCACTCCGCGCACGACCGCAGATCAAAGATGCTGAGCGATTCAAACGTGAGGCGGAGAAAATTGAATCGGAATTTTTGAAGAACGTACATGACACGCTCCCGGGCACCCCGATCGTCGCAACATGGCCGGTCTGGTATGCAAAAAAATATCCACTCACGTTGGAAAAGATGGAGAAAGCGATCGAAAAAGCAGGATACAAGTTGGTCCTTCCACCGCATGTGCACGCCACGACGCCGGAACGGCACTCTCTGATCTACAGACGGAATGATCAATTCGTAGGCCGAGAAATTGTTCTGCTTCTACCAGCATAACCCTGATGCGCATCCGGCTCCTCCATTGGGGTATCATTGTGTTTTGCGTATGGCACATGTTCAGCGTGCTGATATTCATCATTCCTGATGAAGTCCGAACAAAACCGATTCGATGGACGATCGACGCAAGCATGCCCTATGTCCGTCCCTATATGTATGTCACCAGTCAGTGGCAAAAATGGAATATTTTCTCTCCAGATCCGATTCGACGTGTGTCCGCATATGAATTGCAGATCGAACAGAACGGTGTATGGCAGCGACATGCATTATTTCGCGGACAGTCGATGCAGTGGCAGTTCCGCACGAAGGAATTGAAAATTCTGCGACAACTGGAAGACAGCAAACAGATCGTACCGTTGTATCTTGCGGATTATTGTCGTACAGGCAAAGCGCCTGCGAATGCACGACTCAAACTGAAAGCAATTTCGTACGTCATTCCGACGAAGAAAGAACTGGAGGAACAAGGAGGCTGGCCAAGCATGAAACGCAACTATTGGACGACCGATCTTGGTGAATATACGTGTCCCCCAGCTCATTCATGAAACGCGCACTCAATCGTTTTGAACGGTTTTGGTTTGATCCGGTCGGTGTAACCGGATTCGGGCTCATGCGTGTCGCATTTGGGCTCTTGGCCTTGGGATCGTTTGTCCCGCAATGGTCACAAATCGAACGTTTTTATGGCGGTTCCGGACTTCTTCCCATTGATGTAACCAATGATTTTTTACGCAGTGAATTTCGACTGACTGTTTTTAACTACATCGGCGAACCGAACATGGTTTTTGCCGTCTATCTCCTTTTGATCTTCTGCTTGGTGTGCGTGACGCTGGGTATTTTCACGCGCACGACCATGATCACATCGGCGATCCTCATCTTCTCATTTCATGAACGACAACCCATCATCTTAGCCGGTGGCGACACGCTGCTCCGGAATCTTGCCTTCATATTGGCAGTGTCACCGTGTCACCGAAGTTACTCGTTGTGGAACGTGAAACGTCGGTACAAGGTCTGGAAAGAAAAACAGAAGGAAGCACCTGCGTTGACAATGCCTGCCTGGCCGTATCGATTACTACTGTGGCAAATCATCATGATGTACGTGGGTTCTGTCTGGACCAAAGCGATAGGAACCATGTGGTGGGACGGATCAGCAGTGGGCATCGCTGTGCATCATGAACATTTCGCCCGTTTCTCACGACCTATCGCCAATGCGATCTCCAGCCTCGGTGTCTTTGAAGCAGCATTCGTTCTGGTGAGCCAATCCTTGTGGCCACTCCTACTCCTCATTCCCGTTCTTCATACCGTTCTCCCCTATTCAAAGCGAATCATACAAACGCGAATCGTGCGACGTGCCGCCGTTGTGTGTGACAGCATGGTCCACATCGGCATTTTGATAACCATGGAAGTGGGTATTTTTTCTTCAGCGGTCCTTACGGGTCTCATCGGCACGCTGAAAGATGAAGATTTCGTCGCACTGAGACGATTTATCAATCGCTGGTCTCGGGGAAAAACAGTCGTGTTGTACGACGGACACTGCGGCCTCTGCCTTCGTTCTGTGTTCGTACTCAGAACACTAGATAGCTTGGATCGACTGAAGCCCGTCGACTTCCATGAAGATACGCTACGGAAAAAAATCGCACCAAAAATAACACTCCAGGCCTTGGATAAAGCACTGCATGTAAAACTTCCGAATGGGACCTTCCGAATGGGCTTCCGGGCTTTCCGTGCCATCAGCTGGAGCATCCCGTGGTTATGGGTGTTCGCACCGTTTTTGTATCTCCCCGGAGCGGTATTTATAGGCGACAGGGTCTATGACCGCATCGCAAAGAGACGAAAGAAATGTCGTCATGGACACTGTCTACGGTAGCGCTGTTTTAGAGCCCTAAACACGCTATACTGCATGCATGGATCTGACGAATGTTTCCAGCAACATGCAATTTATCGGCCAAGTGTATAACTTGGAGATTCTTGCGATGCTCATCCCTTTTTTGATGGCACTCCTTTTGTGGGAACTCGTATGGAAAGGATTTGCATTGTGGCGCGCTGCACGCCTGGGCATGACACCATGGTTCATCACGATGCTCGTGGTCAACTCCGTCGGCATTCTGCCGATTACATTTCTACTGATGACACGAAAGAAGTACCGCGATTTCCAGCGAAAATCAGACCATGAAGAAATCGTCGCAATCGCCGAAGAAGTTATGGAAAGTCATGTTACGCACCACGAATGAAGGTTCTCTTGTACTACAAATACGTGGCACTTCCCGATGCGGAAGCCGAGAAACTGGCCCACCGCGAATTGTGCGAGCGTCTAAATCTGAAAGGTCGCATCATTCTCAGTCAGGAAGGAATCAATGGAACGTGTGCCGGAATGCCTGCAGATATCGTCGCATACAAAGCGTATATGAACGCACATCCACAGTTTGCAGGGATCCATTTCAAAGAGTCAGAAAGTGTCGATCAGCCCTTTCCAAAGCTCTCCATCAAGGTTCGCGCTGAACTCGTCACACTGCGTCATGACGTCGACGTGAAAAATGCTGCACCGTACATTACGCCGGAAGAATTGCATGCGTCTCTTGAACGTGGTGATGCATTGATTCTGGTTGATATGCGTAACGAGTACGAAGCGAAGATCGGACGCTTCAAGAATGCGGTGATTGTTCCGACTCGCTACTTCCGTGAGCTACCGACGCAGGTGCAGAACCTGCTCCCCTACAAAGATATGCCCGTTGTGACGTATTGCACCGGCGGCATCCGTTGTGAGAAAGCGAGCGCACTATTGCACGAACACGGATTCACGAATGTACGACAGCTGGAAGGAGGCATCGTGACCTATGCCGAAAAATATCCGAATGGATTCTTCGAGGGCACGTGCTTCGTGTTCGATGATCGCATGGATCTGCGATATCAGACCGAGAAAAAGATTCTCAGTCAGTGCACACATTGTGTCGAGCCATGTGATCGATACATCGACTGTGCGGATGTGACCTGCAATGCACTATTTTTGTCGTGTGAAAGCTGTGAACGCGCGACTGCAGCACATTGTCCGACGTGTCAGGCGCTGCGTGCCAGACGATCGGAGTTACAGCCAGCTTGAGTCCCGCCATCGCAACAGGTTTCCGCTAATTGACCGCATTGTGTGCAGAAGTATTTGAGTTTTTTCATCGTAAGTGTGCCACCACAACACATGCAGTGGTTTTGCACTTTTGCCTCAAGGTCAGCAGCTGCCAACATGGAAAAACTGTAGCATGTTATGATCCACGCAATCTATGTTTCAACTTTTTCTCCTGACTATCGGCTTTATCACACTTTCGGGTGTGCTGGCCATGATCGATGCCGCGATTTTGAGTGTGACACCGGGCGAGGTGGAAGAATTGATCGGCCAAAAGAAAATCGGCGCTCGTGCACTCAAGCGACTCGTGCGACATATGACCCGTGCAATCAGTGTGATCGTCGTGCTCACGAACATTACGAATATTTTAGGGCCGATCTTGGTTGGCCAGAAGACTGTGCAGCTGTTCGGCAGCACGGCAATCGGCATTATTACAGCGCTTCTGACGCTGCTTACGATCATCTTCTCGGAAATCATCCCTAAGGCGATCGGCAGCCATTACGCCCCAACTATCGGACGTTTTGTCGCCCCGTTCCTGAACGCAATGATCATTATCTTGTTCCCATTCGTATGGCTCCTTGAACGTGCGGTGCGATTGTTTAAATCCGGAAAGCGTCGTGTCGGGACGGAGGAACAAATTCGTGCGCTCGCGAACATTGGCGGCAAAGCAGGGCACATCGATATCGACGAGAAAGAACTGATTCACCGCGCCTTCATCCTCAATGACAAACGCGTCCGTGAAATCATGACCCCGCGTGATCGCATCATTGTCGTGCCGGATAAAGCGACCGTACGTGAAGCGGCGCAATTCGTGTTTGATCATTCGTATTCACGCTACCCCGTCTTTAAGGAATCATTGGATGATATTCACGGCTTCATTTTAAGTCGTGATGTGTTGGCCTCGCTTGCCAACGGTCATGATAGTGAGCCGATCACAGCGCTGATTCGACCGATTGCCAGCGTCGCTGCGTCCCGACGATCGGATGATCTGCTGAATATTCTCCGCAAGAAGCAGGCGCAAATCGCACTCGTAAAAGATGAGGAGAAAACTGCAGGCATTGTCACCTTGGAAGATGTGCTGGAGGAACTTGTCGGTGATATCGAAGACGAGGGCGACGTCGCAACGCGATCATCACCCTCGGTCTAAGAATATTTTCGATGATTATTCTCCGCGTGGAGCTGGAGCAACAGCCGTATCAGCTGCATCTACTCCTGCTGCTGGCGTTTCCATCATGAGCGGAATCGGCATGCCACCGCGGCGTTCCTTGAACGTATCAAGGACTTCCTGTGCGAGTGGAACCGTGACGTAGTTACCGTAGTAGTACGAACCTTCTGGCTTCACGACCGTGAAGATCATGGCTGGAACGTAGAGTTCCTGATTCGTATTTTTCTCGTAGCTGTAGTAGCGGACGAAGCCGATCGTTGGGTTCTCAAGTTTCACCTGTTCGATTTTCACTTCAGCATCCTCCGTATAGAAACCGTCCGGCATTTTGCCGAAGTCCTTGAGATAATCCGTAATGACTTGTGCGCTTGCGACTGCTGCGTAGTCAGACTTGCGGTACTGCTCGTTCTGGAGACCCCAGACATCGCTGACGCGCTTCTGACGGTTGTTCACAGAGATCGAGACACCGGCAACCGTTCCACCTTCGTCGTAGACCTTCTGGCCTTCGATCATGATCGGGAAGATCACGGTGACTGCGTCTGGAACGTAGATGTCGACTGGGCGAGCGGAACGCATCAGATCCATGCGCCACATGTCTTGCACTTCAGGCTCACCGAAACGTGAGAGATCGATGCCGTAATCGTTTGCGAACTGCTTGGCGATGGAAATCGCTTCTTCATCCGGGAGAACGTCTTCAGGCTTCAAGCGATACTGAGCCCAGCATGCTTCGGTCTGACAATCATTTTCTGGATGTGGCCACTTCTCCCAGTTCTGGTTGATGGAGAGGGTGCCTTCTTTAAGCATGAGGTTAATCATGTACCCGAACTGTGTGTTCTGGCTGAAAGAAATGGAATCAACACTCGCACCGCCGAATTTATTCAAGTCCATAAGACCGACGTTGAAATTCTTCGAGAGCGTTGCAAGGCTAACATTATTCATACTCTTCTGACGTTCAAACACGGAGACCGTGCCTTCAGGCAATGCTGGAAGTTCGCCATCGAAAATGAATTCATAATTCGTAAAACTTGGTGGGTAGATGTCTGGAGCAATCAACTTGCTGTCCGTTGCTACAGGAGCAACCGGATTGGAAACACCACCGCCACCGCCCATGCCCATTTCGGCACTGCCGCCACCGGCTTGTGTACGTGCATTGGACTGGATCGCTGCGACATTAAAAGCGTTTGGTGCAGCCTCTTCTACGGAGTACGTGAAGAGTGGTGTGCCAGGTGCGTCTGGGATCGCGGATTGGTTCATGACGACCACTGCGGTCGGCACGGCAATCACTGCAGTCACAACGGCGCCGGCAATTGCGTAGGTAAAGTTATTCATAGTGAGGAAGGAAAAGAATGAAGGAGAGGGGAAAGAAGTGAGAGTTGTGGCGCGGATGTTCAAGCGCTTGCGGAGCTCTTCGACGAAGTGTTCATCCGGAAGGCGTGCTGGATCATTGGCCAGGAGATATTCGATGAGGGGACGTAGATCTTTTTCGTGATTGCGGAGATCTGGATCGATCTCGTAGAGCTCGCGTAGTATCGCCTGAATGTTTTTCATAGCTTAGGGGGCGAAAGAAGTAAGAGCAGGAAGACAGTGAGAGGAACAGTGAGTTTTAATTCGGCCATCGTGCGGGAATAAATGACTTTGCAGTTACTTTCGGTCTTTCCGACGATGTCGGAGATTTCCTTGTAACTGAGCCCGTCCCACAAGCGCATCAGGATGATGTCGCGTTTCAAGGGATCCAGATCTTGAATTGCGGACGAGAGCTTTTCGTAAGTGATTCGATCATCGACTTTTTCATCCACACGTTCGGTCGATGACAAATCCCAGACGTCGTCGATGTTTTTCACGTCACGGCGCGAGCGGTAGTGGTCTGTGATCGTATTCCGCGCAATGCGATACAACCATGCCGCAAACGCACCTTTCCGTGGCGAGTAGGTGTTGATCTTCTCAAGCGCCTTCATGAAGGTAACGCTCGTCAGATCTTCAGCCGTGCCTCGCGACATCGTGCGACGGTAAATGAAACCGTAAATAGGCTTCACATACTCGCGATATAAAGGATCAAAATTCGTAAGGTCTCCGGCTTGGCAAGCGGCGACGAGTGCGGATTCATCGACTGACATGAAAGTGGAGGATACAAATACAGATCACGTGTTCCTGCATAGAGTACTACGGCACGGCCCGTGAAACGTAACAGATTTTTTTGTTCGGATTGACTTCTGGCGGCAAAAACGTCTCTACTACGGCTATGCCGACCTTTAAAGAAATACTGGCTGCGTACGATTATTCCTTCCCAAAGGAGCACATTGCAGAAAGCCCCGCGAGCCCCAGGGATAGCGCGAAATTACTCGTGTATGACCGCAAAAAGAAGAAGGTTCAAACCGCCATCTTTAAAGATATTCTCGATTTCCTGCCAAAGAATGCTGTTTTGGTTGTGAATCGAACGAAAGTGATTCCGGCGAATTTGCATCTCACGAAAGCAACGGGTGGCAAAGTATCGGCATTGATCCTCAACCAAGAAAAGGGACTCGAAGTGATGGCGAATAAGAAACTGACAATCGGTGAAACCCTCACGCTCACAAAGAAACATCGCTTTACCGTGACGAAGTCGAATGGCAAGAGTTGGCTGCTCAAACCTGATTTTCCTGCGAAAGATCTGCATGCGGTGATCGAAAACTACGGATCGACGCCACTGCCACCGTATCTCAAACACTCCCCGCTCTCGGAAGCCAAACGCAAACGTGAATACCAAACCGTGTTTGCAAAAGACGAAGGTTCGATCGCGGCACCAACTGCTTCACTGCATTTTACAAAACCGCTCCTGAAGAAATTGCAGAAGAATGGCATCAAGATCGTGGAAGTAACACTGCATGTGCACCTTGGAACATTCGCACCGCTGACAGAAGAACAATGGAAGCAACAAAAGCTTCATAGTGAGTATTTTGAGATAAGTGAAGCATCGCAAAAAGCCCTGAATGAAGCCAAAAAGCAGAAGCGATCGGTCGTTGCCGTCGGGACGACTGTTGTGCGCACACTTGAATCTGCAAGCGACGCAAAAGGAAAGATCCAAAAGCGTTTTGGCGACACGAAATTATTTCTCACGGAAAAAAGTACGATCAAAGTCGTCGATGGGCTCATCACAAACTTCCATGTACCGAGATCATCACTCTTGATGCTTGTGTCCGCATTTGTGGGGCGAAAAAAGCTTATGGAGCTGTATACGTTTGCGATGAAGAAGAATTTTCGCTTCTTCTCCTTCGGCGATGCGATGCTGATCATCTAAGCGTGTCATTGCATCGATCATAAACGTCTTCTACTGTGGGCATCATGTTAGAAATTTTCCTCCTCTTGATCCTCAGCCTGTTCTTAAAAGCTGTGCAGCCAGGGATTTTCGTTACTCTCTTCCTGGTGGGACTGTGGATCATTTTGGCGCTGCCGGGCGCGATGATGATCTTTAAACTTGCGCCGCCACTGGTGCCAACACCTAATAGAACAGTGAAAAAGATGCTGGAATTTGCCAACATTAAAACCGGCACATTGGTGTACGACCTCGGTTGTGGTGATGGTCGCATTGTGCGGGCTGCAGCGAAGCAGGGTGCCACTGCCATCGGGTATGAAATCTCTTTGCCGACATATTTCCTTGCATGGCTCTGGTCGCTTCCACAGCGAAATGTGCAGATCCGTTTTGGCAATTTCTGGAAGAAAGATTTCACCGATGCGGATGTTATTTTTTGCTATCTCATGCCTGATCAAATGAAAAAATTCATGACTGAAGCGTGGCCAAAATTGAAAAGTGGCACACGTGTGATCTCGCATGGATTCCGCATGAAAGATTTGAAAACAGATAAAGAAGAGGCAGGGGTTTTCCTCTACGTACGGATGTAGAATTACAAAAAGGGCGCAAGTCATGCGACTCACGCCCTTTCAAAGATCATTGTTAGCCTCCGAATGGAATCGGAGTCTTGATGCGACAGGCAGACGTACACGTGCTCGCTGGAGTACCGTTTTCGGCACCGAAGTCACATTGTTCACCGTTATCCATCACACCGTCACCACATGAGATGTGCAAGGTACAGACGCTTGGATTGCCAGCACAGGTATAGCGGTTTTCAATAACGCACGAAGTGTTACAACCGTCATTTGCTGCCGTGTTTCCATCATCACATTGTTCTGTTGGAGCCTTCCATGCATCGCCGCAGAGAGGCGTATCATGCAGATTGATCTGTGCGCCACCGGATTCATTTACGATGATTGCGTACAACGCGTTCGGCTCGAAGCGAATACCTGTGGAAACATTTCCTGTTGGAAGGAATGTAATACCACGTGTCGACTGGAACGAGGAAAGTGCGTTGCCGTGTGCAGCTTCGTTGGCCCATGCTTGTGCCGAAGCGGCGAATGGACCAGGGAAACGCTGAGCGAACGTCGCAGCAGTTTTGTTTGCAATTTCCTGTGTCGCATCAGCATCGCTGTACTTATAGAAGAAGTAGTCCGGCATCGAACCTGTGCCTGCGGCACCGAATGCGAAATCGAATGGAACTGTTTCTGCAGTTGCTGATGTACGTACCAAATATACTGCGTCTTCCGAAAGTTGCTGGAATGTATCTGCAGTCGTTGTGTCCGAAAGTTCTACCATATACACCTTAATAGCACCCGTCTGAAGCTGTCCGACTTCGACAATGGATGCGCCAACAGGGACCGTAATGTCACCCGGACGTACGAATGGGTTCGGGATACCAGCCGCGCCTTCACGCTGGACGATGTCGGCGAATGATTCAATCGGCTTCTGCATGGTCATGCGAACGTAGCCGGCTGTAATGCCAAGGAAGATGGCAGCCAGAGCAAAAACTCGGACTGAAGAACGGGAAGTGGACATAGGTGATGTTGGTATTTGGGACATCGAATCATTATACCTTTTTTTGCGTCTTTTTGAAAGAGCTGTTTTGGCTCTAAACACACAAAAAAGCCCCTTCCGGATAGAAAGGGGCTGATTGATGTTGGGATTATCCAGCGTACTGCGTGCTGTTGATCGTTGTTTCAGGATAGTCGATCCACAAGAATTGCGTGGATGTCACATTATCACGATCGAACCACTTGATATGGCTTCCCGTAGGGCTGAATTCCGCAGCAGTCTTGGCCTCAAAGTTATTGAGACTCACCTTGAGGATCGAAAGTTGTGCAGCATTGATCTTTGGATTCAAAATAGCTGCCTCCAAAACAAGCGTTACATCTTCTCCCGAGTCCACACTCGTATCGACCGGATGATCGATCAGGTCGGTACAGAGCACGGTCAGATTACCTGTCTCACCTCCAGCGACAACGCTGCAGGTAGCTTTGATCGACACATTCGCTTTGTTGTAGACGCGGAAGGAACCGCTATGCACCAGTACATTCGTGGCAGTCACATTGAAGATGATGCCGTAGATGTCTGCATCGTTCGTGCCATTTTTGCTATTGTTGTTCATTGCAGCACTGAATTTGTACTGACCGATTGGGCGATTACTTCCAGTTGGGATCGCTGTACCGTCTGCATCCGGGTTTGCATTCGTTATCGAGACAAACTTCGAGTACGTTACAACGTGTGATGTTCCATTGATCGACATATTTGGACCTGCGTCCCATGCTCTGCCGATGAAGACTTCACCTTCAGCGAGTGTGTCATTGTCGTTCGCAACAAGATTGCTCGAAGAGACGAGACCGCGGGCGCTCACTCGGCTCGCATCTTTATCGATAGAGATCGTGATATTCTGCCCTGAGATCGAACCTTCTGTATCAGAATTCAAACGTGGTCGAACAAGTACATCTGCATCCGATCCTTTCTGAAGAACGAGTTGCTTATTATTCATGTTGGCACACATAGAGTTGGCATGAGCACCACCGCAGCCCGTAGGCGTCGCAACAGCGAATGGTGTTGTCGCACCGGCTTTGTAGAGTTCAAGCTGTTGAACGTTGGTCGAGAATGTTCCTGCGTTTGCACCCGATGCGGTGAAAACAAGCTTCGTGACATCGATTGCTTCATATTCCGCATGCAGTTTGAGACGCAGTATTTCATTTTCTAATGTTCCTCCAAGAAGCTGACGGTTTCGAATCGGTGTTATCGATTTCGAAACGTAGAGGTCACCGCTTTTACGCAATGTGTAGATCGTTGCGTCTGCCGTCGAGACCCAGAATCCACATGTACTCGGGCAATTGCCGTTTACAGCGACTCCGGCATCCAGACTTTCGCCTGAAAGTATTTCTTCCGCTGCGATATCGCCATTTGTTGTTCCAAGGATCAACTGGAAGGTCGACTGTGCGAATGAAGTGTTGACTGTACCTTTCACTTCCATGGTTTTAATAGGCCCATTTTGCATGTCATATCCATCCATGAAGAAGGTTAGGATGCCGAAGGAAATTGTCGGATTCGATGCAATGATGGTATCTACATATCCATCCGAATTTTCGTCGGACCACAGCTGATAATTACTCATGCTATGCAGCGTGTTACCTGCAGGTCCACGGAATTTCATATGTGTGAGTCTAATAGGTTTATTGGATGCACGAACTTCAAAACGCATAAGTGTTACACCTGTTTGATTTGCAACAACCGTATCCGTGATAGGTCCATGCAGCTGCATGATGTTCACACGCGGCGTTGTCTGTACGCTTGATTGCGCACTCATCTGAGACGAGGATGACCAGACGCTGGATGGCTGGGAGGTCATGGAGCTTTGCGCTGAGGAAGAGCTCGTAGGTGAACCACCGACGTATCTGGTCGATATAATGGTATTGCCACCATTCAGATCAATATCTGCCCAACGCTGACCTGTAAAGCTTCCGCCGTTATCGCGGTCATACCATTGAATGTGACTGTCATGGATGCCAAATGTATCAGCAGTACCTTCTCTGTATGTATGGACGTTGTAGAGGGATACATCCAAGCTCGAAGGCGCGGTAGAATCCACCTGTGCATCAAACACATCTGCCTCAAGTACGAGTGTAATGTTCTGAGCGGGGTTGATGCTCGTATTGATCGGACCACTTTCCATACTGGCACAATGGACCTGAAGCAGACCGTTGGTCGCATTGAAAATGCCGACACTACTCGTATCACCGATTGGACCACCAGAACTACTTGAACTACTCACCGTTCCCGGAGGACCCGCGATCACGGAACAGGACTTTTTGGCTGTGGGATTTGCCTTGTTGTAGATGAAGAAAGAATTCGTTCCAAGAGAAACGTTTTGTGCCGCAACACTCAGAAGCAGATCGGAAATCTGCGCCTGATTCACTCCATTCTTTGCATTGTTGTTCGCCGCAGCAGTAAATTTGAACTGACCAATTGCACGATCAGTACCGACCGGAATAGCTGTGCCGTTTGCGTCAGGACTTGCGTTCGTGATTGATGTAATTTTGGAAAGAACAATTTTGTTCTTGCTTCCGACGATGTTGACGTTCGGGCCAGCATTGCTGCGTCCGACAATGATTTCTCCGGAAGCAGTGCTGTCGCCATTGTTTTGCAAAAGCGGAGTATTTTGAACGGTTGCAACAATGCTGTTGGCGAGATTGGAAACCATGAATTGCGCATACGCCGCCTGCATGGACTGGGCACCCTCCGTATCGGTATTGATGACCGGTTTTACAAGAAGGCGTGCAGTACTTCCTTTCGAAAGAGACAAGATGCTACTTGGGAATTGCGCACAAAACGTATGCGGCATTGCCTGGGGACAGGCCGAACGACTCGCGAGGGCAATTGGATTGTTCGTCGCGAGCAGTGAACCTGTGAGGTATATCGCAAGTGACTGAACACTATCCGTCGTACCGTCAGCTGACGGGCCGACTGCTGTAAACGAAAGTCGCTCTACATTCACATTTTTTCCTTCTGCATGAAGCTTCAAATCCAGAACAGGTTGTCCTGTGGTTCCACCGAGAAGTTGCTGTGGCTGAGGAATAATATTATTTTCGATATAGAGAACGGCCGGACCATCCTTGGCGTTGCAAGCGCTCAAGAGAAACGCTGGCACAGCGAGGAGGAGAAGAAACTTCTTCATAGAAAAGAATGGGAATGGAAGTGAATTTTTATGTAATACCTTATTATACCTGTTTTAGAACATTTTTACAACTACCGACTTGCCTCAATGAGAGGCCCTGTTCCCTGCCCGGCAATGCCTTCAGATTCAGCTAAACAGGCCCGAGCAGTGTGCGTGCCGCCATTCCTATTCACAACATAATACGTCTTCATTTCTTCGACATCTGCAGCAGGATCGAATGGTATGCGACCGAGGCGTCCGTTCCCCACCAGTTCGTCTTCCAGATCAATACATTCAGAAAGAATGAAGAGTGTGCCCTGGCCGTTGAGTACCGAGGGCGTATCTTCGATTTGTTCGACTGTGCCGGATGGGATCAATGTGACACCCGCGATACTGTCAGTCCAGGGATCGCCGGAGTTTTCAAAATTCCAATAGCCGAGGATTCCTTCACGAAGATCTTTTCCGATAGCGAGCCCGCGAATGGAATCGGACGAGAGAACGTTGTCGTAAAGACGCACATCATCAAGAATACCGTCGAGATATATCAACGGATTATCTCCTGTGCCGAATGCAAATGCGCCCGTTGTTCCAAAAGTTCCAAGAATGCCGTTTAGCGTTGTTGTCGTTGCGATTTCTTGCCCATCCACATACAGCTTGATCCGATCTTCGGAATCGGAAATTGTTCCATCATATGTTGCTGCGATGTGATGAAATGTGCCGTCCGATGTCGTGGCATCTCCTTGCGCAATAAGTTCCGCACTCGACGTTCGAAGCACAAGCCGAACTGCCTGATTTGGCATAAGCATCAGATCGATGCCGTCGTCGTTGTCATCATGTAGTGAAACGAGCGGGTTGGCACCGACTTGAACATTGGCCCATGCAGCAACGGTGAATGTGCTTGTAGGCTGAAACGGAAAAGGAATCGTGCCAATGCGCAAATGACCGAGGCCGTTAAAAGATGCAGCCTGAGAAGAAAGAATGCCATCCGATCCGGCTGCACAATTGAGGATTCCACACTCGTTTCCCGAGCCAAGCATTTGCCATGTTCCTGGGTCGCTGTCGATTTTTTCAATATTGCCGGCGCCAACGAGATGCAGGGAAATCGCCGAGACTATTGCCGTTACATCGGCACGTCGACGTGTGTTGCGACTGGCATTCAAGCGTTTCACGGGATCAAGCGCGACGAAGACGACGGACACGATCACCGCGATGATCGCGATGACGATAATGAGCTCAATGAGGGTGAAACCTTTCTTCTTCATTTGTCCGAGCATAGCGAAAGACAGATGGAAAGAAAAAGCCGCTCCACCCGAATGGATGGAACGGCTGGTGCGCGCGGATCAAAAGTCAGAATTGTCAGGCTGCGTCTCCGCGCCGAATGATAATGGGTTCAGGCGGAGTGTACGTAGGCTCTTGTGAGAGCTGCAACGCTTGTTCATAGGCCTCCAAAATAACGTTAGTCATGTATTGTCTGACAGACATTTTCAGCGGGTGCACGATGTCGAAATAAATCAGATCATCATGGGGCCGCTGCAGAAATTCTTCTGACGCGAGTTCCAAACCGCAATGATTGCAGAATCGCACTCGCACAGGATTACCTCTTCCGCATTGAGAACAACGTTCCCGCCTCCGAAGGTCGGGCATGACGATCGAGAGTCCTCGAGCAGATGTCAGGATCCGTAATTCGTGGATCGCAAATTCATCATCCAAGGTGATCGAACAAAAGGCTTTCAATCGATTTTGGCCAGCAGTTTTCCGAATGCTGGGCCGCATGAGTCGAATTGTGACTTCGGTGATTTCCAAGAGACATCTCCTTATGGCTAACTGGATGTGAAAGATCCGCGCAGAACCGATTCTACGCCGGGATGTAAAGGAAACAATGCAGACTTATTTTTTATATTTTCGGACCTTAACCAGCTGTTTTTCGGCTTCAGGCTGGGCTGTTTGATGTGAAGCCAGATGTGGCCGTCGGACGTAGGCGTGTGATTTTATTTCTTCAAAATGTGCACCGTTCCATGCTCGGATACCCACCGTAATGCTGTGGTCATCGATCGAGATTACATTGAATGTATTCGGCTCACCTTTTAAGCGATTGGAGATCGTCGTGCCGGATTGCACTGCGATGATCTGTTTCTCAACAATCGAGTATGCAGTACGCACATCGGCGACATGTCCCAAATGCAAATGCCCAGCCATGACAAGTTCTACGCCGCAATTATCCATCTGCTGTAGCGCGTTCGTCGCGCCACCGACAATACGACGCATTGGTTCTGGTGATAGAAATGCATGATGCGATACAACGAGACGACATGCATTCGGGTGAGCTTGTTCGAACGCCTTACACATATGTGTCAGTTGCTTTTTGGAAATGCGACCATTATGCAGAGCCAAGCTTCGTGCCGTATTGAAGCCAACCATCGCGATTTCATCGTCCAGATAGACGGGATTCACATCTTCGCTGATGTAAAACCGATACCGTGTGAGCGGAAAGAAGAATCGACGTGCCAAATTGACCGACGCGATGTCGTGGTTGCCCGGGACGACGAAGAGAGGGAACGGGATAGCCTGAAGATAACTTCGAGCCTGCTCAAATTGGCTATGGTGTGCGCGTTGCGTGAGGTCGCCACTGATCACAACCATCGACGGTTCCAATGCCTTCAATTCATCGAGAAGAGCATGTTGCACCGCAAGATTCTCGCGGCCGAAATGAAGATCGGAAATGTGTGCGATTGTGCGCATGCAGGCTCATTTTTCAGGTCGGCGTGAAGAATAGCAAACAATTCCGGAAGTGCCAGAAGGTTCCGGAGATTATTGTGTCATATCGACGACATCTTCCGTACTTCGCTCTAAACGAATACCCTGTTTCATGCTCCCAACGAGCTGCCATCCCGTGAAGCGCAATCGATAGCTTTTTGCATCAAGGAGGAATCGATTGATTGTGCTTCTCCCCCCTTTTATATCGAGCTTGGTAACGAGATCGTCAATTGCGACAAAGCAGGACGGATTCTCAAAGTACTGCTGTAAGAGCTTAGCGAAAAAAATTCGTTCCCTGGGCGTGAGGCCTGATGGTTTCTGCTTATTAAAATGATGTGCTTTTCGAACGTCATCAATATGTTTTAAGGCAATAGTTGTAGGTGTTTCGTCTATTTTTTCTTCAATCATAGAAGCATCCACGATCGTCTGCTTTTCAGCCAGCTGCGCTTCTCGGATCTTGAGAATAGTGATCATAATTTCTTGCATTGGCTCTGCAATTTCTTCGGACTCGGGCTCAAGGGCAATCGACCTATAGATTTCTTCCAAAGATAATGATGCTGGTGGCTCGAGGATCGAAAGTATTTTTCTGCGTAAGAGTTCGATTTTCATCGCTTTTTTATGCTTTTGTTTTTCTCGAGCTTCACGCACTGCTATTTGCATGTGTCCATCGAGAAGCTCCATGTAGGAGGTTTGTGCCGGCTCAATCAGATTGCAAATTGTTTTGTATGCTCGTTTCAATTTTTTCTTTTTCGCATGCATACATTTTCGCGCTTCTTCCGCAAACCGAATTTGCTGTTTTGCGATCTTGCTCGCAGGGTGATCGATATATCGAATGAGATTCTTTGCTTCCTTCATTTCCCGTGCAGCGATCATCTCTAAACATGCGTCGTAGGCATTTCGATTCTCCAGTGAAGACGATGATACTTCTGGCACTGAAAGGAGGAAAGTGCACTACAGTACTATATTAAAACTGTTTTGCAATCCTCACTTTGTGGCGAATCTACGTGCAAAAGTCGAACAAGACGATTAGAGTACTGTCATGCCTTTCATGATGAACTCCACACACAAGAAACTTCTCCTCTTTCTTTTCGCACTACTCTTGGCAATCGGTATCGGTGTGTATGCGATCAAACCGATGTTCGAAAAACCAACGGAAGAAGTGCCCAATGACATTCCTCCATTGACCATGTTCACCGGAACGACGGTCTGTTTGCCACACCGTGATACGGATGGTCCGCAAACGATGGAATGTGCGTTCGGTTTGCATACGGATGACGGCAAGTATTACGCGTTGGATCTGAATTTAGAATTGAGTGGCAATGTAGAAACGACGAAACGCGTGACGGTCGAAGGACTTTTCATTCCTATTGAAGCAATAAGCACAGACATGTGGCAGAAATACGATGTCGAAGGAATCATGCAGGTCGTGACGCTAACGGAACTCGAGTAATTCTATGCAACAACTCATTGTCAGCACGGGTCTCTCCTTTCTGCTCTTAGTCGGCATTGATGGCGTCTGGCTTGGACTCATTGCAAAAAGTTTTTACCAGAAGCACATCGGCCATTTGATGGCAGATACAGTGCAATGGTGGGCAGCAGGAGTGTTCTATCCTTTGTATGCATTCGGCATGGCATACTTTGTCATTGTGCCCGGATTACAAAGCAACGCGCCGATCCTGTCCGTGGCTCTCCGAGGAGGACTGCTCGGACTCATCGCATATGCAGCATATGATTTTACCAATCAAGCGACACTCAAGAACTGGCCAGTCATCATGACCATCGCCGATCTTGCCTGGGGCACGTTCGTCACGGCAGTCGTCAGTGCACTGACAGTATTTTTACTCAGGCAGTTCGCGTAAGCGCGGCCTGTTCCCCTGCGAGGTATCCCGTGCTCCAGCACACTTGCAGACTGAATCCACCGGAAGGACGATCAAAATCAAGAATATCTCCCGCGAAAAAGAGATTGGAGAATTTTTTCGAACGCATGGAACTGAAATCGACCTCATCAAGCGCAACACCACCACTCGCAACGATGGCATCCTCTGGGCCTAGGAGCCCTGAGACATGCAGTGGAATGTGCTTCAGCATTTTTCCAAATACGATGCGTTCGTCGCGGCTGAGATGTGACAGTTTTGTTTCCGGATCGATCTGCGCGAGTCGCAGAAGTTCGTGACCCAGCCTCGGCTGTACCAGTTCTCCGATATGATTTTTGATCATTTTACTTTTTCCCTCGGCGAAGATCGCTTGGATTTTGCGGTCGAGCGCACCATGATCAAGGGTTGGGAAAAGATCGATGGAGAGCTCTACGTCTCCGCCATGCAAAAGGTCACCGATGACACGACTCATGTTGAGGACCAGTGGACCGCTGAGTCCTTTGTGCGTGAAGAGAAGTTTTCCCGTCTTCGCTTCGTGCTTCTTTCCGTGTTGCCAGATGATCAGCTTCACACCTTTCAAGCTGATGCCCGCAACATCGGAAATCCATGCATCTTTCAGCGTGACAGGTACGAGCGCACTATCCGGTTCGACGACCGTATGACCGATGGTTTTGAGCCACACAAAGCCATCGCCGGTGGATCCCGTTTCCGGATGTGAGGTGCCACCCGTCGCAAGGATGACGTTTTTTGCCGTGATGTCGCCTGTGGATGTTTGGACAGAAAGAATATTGCCGTCTTCGATGGTGAAACCTTTGACAGATGTTTTTGTGAGGACGTTCACACTATGTTCGTGCATATAGTTCTGCATCGTGCGTTGCACGTCTTCAGCGTTATCACTCACGGGAAACGCGCGCTTCTCCGCTTCGACTTTGATCTTGAGTCCCTGTGATTCGAAGAATGCGATTGTCGCTTCGACATCGAACCGAGAGAAAACCGAAAGCAGTGACTTGCCTTTCTTGCCATATTTTTCCGTGAGCAAACGCGTATTAAATTCGGCATTGAGAATATTGCAGCGTCCGCCGCCGGTGATCATCAATTTCTTTCCGAGCACGGCATTTTTCTCGAGCAATGCGACAGACGCACCACTCTCCGCAGCCCTTCCTGCAGCCATCATTCCTGCTGGACCGCCGCCGATGACAAGGACATCAAAAGACCGTGCACTCATGCGCTGAGTATACGGTCTTACGAAGAGAAAAGGAGTGATTTACTGCCAGAGCGAGATCACCGTACCCATCAGACAGAGTGCTACGAGGTAGTAGCTCGTATTGATGAACCAGAGTTTCCACGGTTTCATTTCCCAAAGAACAATGCTCATTGTGACCGGCATGACAAATCCGAGCCAGTTCCAGAAGGCACCCTGAAGTCCTGCATTGAGGCCTGAGATCTGCAAGTAACTTGAAGCAAACGCAATGGAATGTGCGAGAACGAACGCCATGATGAAGGACGTGATCGCAGCAAGGATCATGGAGATCGTCACTTTCTTGGCCATATCCGGTGTCTTAGCCATTTTCTCTTGGCTGATGCCAGACATGCGCATCCACGGTTTGCCGAAGAGCGGTCCGTACCAAAGCATGCCGAGAACCATGTTGATGATGACGCACACAAGGAGCGCCCAGTAGTTGATGGGGACTGTCATAAAGAATGGGGAAATTACCCAGTATTAAACTCTCTTTTGGCTTCGCTGTGAATCTCTACTCCCCCTTTGTGACTCCTATCGCCAGCGGCAACGTGCGTAGGGTCGGATTCTTCATTCCGGGGATCAGCAATTCGCCTTGATGAATCAGCTGCGTGGAACCTCCGCCATCCAGCATCATGATGCGGTCACGCTTGGCGCCGAAGGCAGTGAGAATGCGTGTCGCATATCGCTGTGTTGCTGCAGGCGTCGTGAAGACGAGGAGATTGCCATTCGCCATCGTTCCGACAAAGGTGCGACCTCGACGAATATTTCCCTGCTTACTCACGTCCGGTTTCAATCCGACGATGATGTTCGCTTCCGGAAAGTCATACAAACTTGAGGCGTCATCATTAAATGGTTCGACCGTTGCATGACGATCCCCGATGCGAAGCAGCATCTTCTTGTTTTGATATTCACTTTCATCGCCGTAGCCAACGTAGACGATGCCGTCAATCTTGGTCGAGAACGCGAGTGGAGATTTGTCCGGATTCGCGGTGTTGAAGAACTGTCCGTTTGCGAGCGTGAGTGCATCCGGTTCACTGCGGCGCCATTCCTTCCACCACTGGCGCAGGTCTTTGCGTGAAAAGTTCGTCCCGACGCCGTCGGATGGAATCATGTCTCCTTTGAGAAGGGCAAGCGTCGCGCCACGATGCGGAGAAATGACCTGCATGTATTCATTACGCTTCTGCCACATCGTGACTCCGGGTTCGCTCAAAATTTCACGAAATCCAAGCGGTGCGATGCGCGTATCCGCTGTTTCTTGCGCAAACACAGGTACTACAAAGGAAAAACAGAGAGCGCCCAGTACTATCGGAAAGGCTTTTTTCCAGAACATGGAAGTACTGTCGCATGTGAAAATTCAGACTGCAAGAAAGTTGTTGCGTTTGGGCTACTTTCCAAAGACCCAATGACTGACTGTTTCCCATTTTTTTTGCCCCTGATCATCGAAACGACCGGTTGTTAATTGATCCAAGTTCAACGTGTATGTTTCGGATAATTTAAGTGTTGTCGATGTTCGAAATTTTTCGATCAGAGACGCAAGTGCCTCCTCTCGGGGTAGTCCGGATATTTTTTGATAGTCAAAATTCGACTGTGCATACTGATGTCCGTTGATATCGAGCGAATTGTTGCAAATGCTGTGTGCCAACCATAAATCATCCTGTGCTTTATGCAGCCACACACATGTAACATGTGCTTTCGTTTGATGAGGATCTTGCACATGCATCATTTTTGCGTCAATGCCCCATTCTTGTAAGATTCGCTGGGCCATCAAGGTAAAATCATCACAGTCTCCCTTCATGCGACCGGCCCAAATACGTGACAGTGTTTCATCAGGCGTTTGCCAGTGATCTGCCTCCCCATCCGGCGTGTAATACATCATATTGTCCAGAAATACCGCAAGACGTTCGTACGGATTGTGTTCACCGTGACCGATATGAAGAACCGATGCGAGTTTTTTGAAATATGCGTCGGCGGTCAGCGTCGGATCAAGACGTTTTTCTTCAGGATAGGTGCTAAGAGTACGGCCATCCGCAGCGACCATATGAAGACGAGCCTGTTTCTTGTTACGAATCTGTGACCCCTGGAGTAATAGTGTCCCCTGATTACTAAAATATTCGTATGTATCTTTTTCAAATTCGGTACGCGTGCGCACGCATCCGTTTGACCAATAATTTTCCGATCGGAGAATGACTTCTTTTCCCTGACGCATTCCAAGAAGATCCTTTTTCTCGATGAATCCATCTTCATGCTTTGTTTCCACAATTCGCTCTGATGATGCGGTAACTGTCGTCACTGTCGATTCCTCTGCGGAGAGTCCTGATGCAGGCAAGAGAGAAGCCACGGCAAATGACACACCGCTTGCAAGCCGCGTGAGCCGGTTGGAACGCGGCGCCTCATGTGGCGTAGGAAGTGCTTCCCGATCTGGGATGCATTCGCGTATGCGACTATGAAAGCAAAATATATATCCTGCGTCTACACTGAAAAAACCGACTGCACATTGCAGCCGGTTGATCTTTACGCGTCACGATACAGTCACAGCTGGACATTGAGTCGAACGGACATGCAGTAATCCCAATGCCCTTCGCCTCGCAGGAAATCTTCCGTCATGAGCTGCAATGTCTTGATCCGATCTTTGTGTGCTGGACTTTCGACGCGCAAGCCTTCGACATATGCGCGTTTTTCACGCAGGTCGGATTGCCTCACGATCATCACGCGCATTTTTCCCTGGCGCATGCCGGGGTAGCGTTCATAGGTGATCGCAAAGATGCAATCGATCGCTTCGAACTTCGCTGTTTGAGAGAGTTTTGCAACGGTTCCGTATTTGAACGGTTCCGCGATCGCAAGACGTACCAAATTCAGGATGTACCACCTGTCGTCCGGATCGAAATCCAGAAACGGCTGTTTTTCGGTCGTTTTCTTCGCCGCTTTGCGCAGGAGCCGTCGTGCCATGGGGTGCGGGAAATCTTCTTCGAGCGTGTTTTCGCCATGCACATCCAAAATAAGCCAATGCTCGTTCTCGCCTTCGGTTCCCGTGTTGCGAGTGACAAACGTATTCTGCGAATAATGGATGATATCCATGTCCTGACGTGCACGCCATTTCTTCCGTGCGAAGAAAAACGTACACGTGCTGGAAACCAAACCGAGCAGAATCGTCAGAAAAAACTTCACGCCGTGTTCGCGGAAAAATTCCACGGTTTCATTCAGTATTTCCGTCCAATCCATGTGTCACAGTCCTTTCTCAATATCGTGCCGATTGCGTAAAGATCACATCCGCAAAATATCTGCGGCTGAGTATTATAAAATGAATATAAAAAAACGCAATGGAGCTACTTTCCCTCATATGCCTTCTGAATCGGCTCGATGTCGAGCTTCTGCATCTTGAGCATTTGCGTCATGGCACGCTTTGCTTTGACGGGATCTTTGTCCATGAGCATGCTGTACAGCACGACCGGTTCGACCTGCCAGGCGACACCGAATTTGTCGATGACCCAGCCACATGGCTGCTTCTCGCCACCTTCGGAAAGACCGTCATAGAAATGATCGATCTCTTCCTGCGTGTCACAGGATACATCGAAGGAAATGGCCTGACTGAAACCGAACTTGTGATCCATATCGCTGTCCATGACCACCATGTGATAGCCATTGAGGACCATCTCACCGTAGTTCAACTTTCCTTCGGACTGCGGCATCTCTTTGCCGTACCGACTCTTTGTTCCGACCGATGAATTCGGAAACATCGACACATAAAAATCCATCGCCTCTTCGGCTTTGCCGCTCATCTCTTTCACAAAGAGCAATGATGGACGAATTTTTTGCTTCGCTTCGCCCACGCCGATCTGCCACGAGACGCCGTACTTGTCCTGCAGCCAGCCGTACTTTTCGCTGAATGGATACTTTTGTAATTCCATGAGCACCGATCCGCCTTCGATCAGCTTGTTCCAATAGGACTCAACTTCAGCGGCGTCCTTGCAGCTGACGAAGAATGACGTGGCTGGAGTGAATTTGAAGATGGGTCCGCCGTTTAAAGCTGCGAAGGGCTGCCCTTCCAATGTAAAAGCAATGGTGAGGATGCTGCCTACAGGCATGCCCGAAGGAACCGCGCTGACTTCATCGTATTTCAGCATGTCGCCGACGGAAGAGTTCTTGAAAATCGACGTGTAAAACGTCACGGCTTCTTCTGCATTGGAATCGAACCAGAGGTACGGGAAAATTGTTTTCATATAAAAAAGAGTCTACCAAAGAATTGATCCCTCGCGCGAGGAATTCTCAAAGATTCTCCTTAAGAACATGATGGGAATTGTTGCACCGTCTTTGTGAGAGTGGAGATGCTGGCCGCATGTGCATGTACCCCCACAAAGACGGTATGTCGTTCTTCGCGATTATTCTGCATATCCCCAATCTCGCTGCCATTGCCACATCTGCTCGATCTCTGCTTGCTGAGAATCGATAATGTCACGAGCGAGTTGCTTGATCTCTTCATGCTGCGCATTCTCGAGTGCATCTTCTGCCATATCGATGGCGCCCTGATGATGCGGGATCATCATTTGGATAAACGCACGGTCGAAATCATCACCTGTTTTTCCTTCAAGCATCATCGACATTCCCTGCATGGACATGCCCATGCCATTTCCACTCTTGGATTCGACATCAACCTTGTTTCCCATCATCCAGCGAGCATTTCCCGCGCCCCACGGTTTGCCGAGAGCGGAAATTGTGAGGAAGCAGACGAGCGCACCGCCGATGACCAGGGCTAGTCCCCATTGTTTCAATTGTTTTGCGGAAAGGTGCTTGTATGCCCATACGAGGAGAAAAAAGAGACCGACGAGAAACGCGAGAACAGCGAGACTGTGGAGTCCCCAGAGAAATATAAAGCCGAATTGGCTGCCGGTGGTGTGCGTCATGTGCATCATATAAAAATGGGAAAGAAATATTATCGGCTAGAAAGGCCGATGGTGCGGATGATCTCCGCAATGAATCCGTTGTAATCCTTCTCCTTCTTGATCTTGTCCTTCGCGCAGGTTTGCAAATGACTTTCGAGCACTTGTGCTTGAACGTGTTTGATGTGCCCCTGCAGCGCAAGGAGGTTCTCGAGAATGTGAGGGCAGTATTCGTCCTTGTCGATCATGGAATGTACTTTTTTCGTCAGGCCTTCCAATCTTTTCATACCTTGCAGTGCCTTCTTTTTATAATCATCTCGCATATATAGGGGTAGGGGGTAGAGGTAGTATAGACACTTGAAGAAAACATGCAAGATGTGTTGCGTGAAAACGGAGTATAATACGTACATGAACTGGAAAAGAACTCTGAAACGGGAAGGTTACGTTGCATTACGTGCGCAGACGCTTCGATTTCGATTGATCAAATATTCTGTGCTCATCGTGATCTGGGTCATCACATATGAGCTCGGTGGCTGGAATGCGATCGGAATTGTCTTTCTCACGTTACTTGTCTTGGCGCTCTGCGTGCATTTCTTCTATCGCTATAAAACGAATGTATGGACCAAATCGTGGGGCGGATATAAGAAACTCGATCTTCCGGAGTAATTACATCTTTACGCCAATGACCATACGGCCGTTTTCGATGGTGCCCTTCGCTTTGTGTGTCGTACCTGCCGGGAAGTCGACACGATCGCCGGGATGATAGGTATGCGTGCCGGCGTGATCGGTGATGATCAAATCCCCTTCCAGAATGATATGCACGGTGTGCTCGTCATGCGTGTGCTCAGGCAAATCCTCTGGTGGCGGAATCGGACAGACGCGAACGTCCGTGAATCCTTCCGATTCCAACTGTGAGATGAGCGTTGATTCGTCCATACACTATCTGGTTTGCTCGCGGATGATGTCCGCAAGCGTCGTGAGGATATCCTGGCCGATCTCCTCTTTCTGCTTTCCGCTCGCGAGGAACGACCACCATGGGAAATGCACTTCCACTTTTTCCTCAGCATCGATTTCCACGTCTGCAGATGTATCGACAGGAATGAAACCGAAGAGTTTCACTGAGTGACGGACCTTCACTTTGATCTTCTCGAAATTCATGGACACTTGTTCCACAGGTTTTCCTTTTGCCTGCGCCTCCTTCAAAAGAACATCCGAAATCAGAAGACGATTTTCTTCTTTCTTTGCTTCATCAGATGCTCCGCCGCCGCCAAGGAGGATGCCGAAGTCCGGCATGAGAGGTTCAGGATCGACCGCAACATCAATCTCATCCGGTTCGACTCCTTCCTGCGGGGCGGTTTGAATGGTTTTCTCACGTTCGACGGATGCTTGAGAAGCGGGCTTCGACGATGTTTCTTTTGATTCGCCTTTGATCGTGTCGAATTCCATGAATGCAGGACCTGCTTCCGTATCATCATCTTCTTCCATCACGTCGATCTCGTCTGGCTCGACTCCTTCTTGCTCTTGCATGACATCGATCTCATCCGGTTCCACACATTCTTGAGGCTTCGTCTGAATTGCTTTTGAGGATGTTGCGCGCGCAGGCTGTGACGATGTGCGAGATTCCCCTTCGATGTCGTCCAGTTCAAGGAGTGCAGGTGATGCGGCCTGTTCGTCGGCTGTCGCACTATTTCCTTTGACGCCTTCATATTTCATATACACAGCTGCTTCTGCCGTGGAGGCAAAAAGAAACGCTGCGAGTACGGTGGTGATGAGTGGTGTTTTCATAGAATGGGAGAATACGTGGCGTCCTGAGAAGGGTCAAAGTGATCTGGAGTATGGGCACGGCAAAAGCGTACAAAAAACGTTACTGATTGACGCTGATACGATGCGATCTATTCTTCCCAAAAACTCTCTTCACTCCCAAAAAGCAAATCTTCTGCGTTTTCTACTGATTTTGTTTGCTCCGTACCGATATTTTCGACATGAAAATCTTCCGTGCTCTCAGCTTCATCAAACGCAAAAGAAGTGACAGTATTTTCTGGAATAGCAGACTTGCGAGGAGCCAAATGAGGCGCAATCTCAGGCTTTTTGGTGAGGAGTTCATCTAAATAGGCAATATCCTCAGACATGGTTTTTCCGCCGTTTTTTGCCATGCGCATGAATATTCTTAGATATTCAAGAAAACGATTCACATGTTCATGATAGTCACGCATATGCTCTGCATATTTTTCACGGTCTTCTTCTGTTTCTGCTGCAAGCCATTTTTGCGCAGCAAACTCCATGGATTTTGCAAATTTGTGTACGATGTCTGCGCCCTGTACAAACGCACTAAGAATCTTTGGCGGCAGCAATGATTCACGTACATGCTTTCGTCTTTTCATGTTTTTCATGTACGTGGGAAAACCAAATTCCTCTACAACGACGATGTGCGTACGTGGGAGGAATTGCAAATAATCTTCAAATAACCGTGGTTCAAGCATTTCTGGCGTTGTCGTACCGGACTGAAAGTGCGCTCCTCCATAGACCAAACTGCCAACGGTACCCGGTTGCATTGTTTTTGCCATACGCATCAAAACATTTGCCTGCGGCTCTTCGAAGAGTTCAGCATTTTCTTTTTTACTCACATCGGTGATTCCTGCGGCAGCACCAGACTGCCCAAAGAATGTGAGTGACATCTCAAGTTGTCGCTCTCTCATTTGCTCATTTTCTTCATGGATCTCATATGCCTCATATCTTCCATCGCCATTGATGATGTGCATCGCATCTTTTTCCAAGCAATATTTGATGGCATTACCGGTGGTATCGACCATGCTTACCTCTTTCAAGTCTTCGATGGGAAGCGGAAAATCTTCTGGAACAGGCACTGCCCCTGAGAGCATGTCATTCAACAGAACTCTTGCCTTATACAGTCGGTTCAGTTCTTCAGAAATTCCTTCTTGCGTCAGCGGGAATGATTCGGCGAAAATGCGCGTTTTTTCTGGCCCAAACGTCTTCAGGAGATGCAGTTGCGCCTCCGAAATATGATGTTGGTGCTCAAGCAAATCCGTGGACTCATTTCCCTCTAATATTGCAGTAGTCTGTCTGATACCGCTTATTCCGTGCACGTGTTTGAAGCACACCAGCAATCTATCGGTGTCTTTTGGATCACTTTCATACACGATCTTTCCCATCGCACTGAGATATTCTCGGAGTTCAGGAGTCAGAAGTTCTGTTCCTTGGATCTGTCCTTCTTGACGTCGATCGATCACGTTTGTTTCAGGAGTATGACCATCTTCAATCCTCGTGATTTCTTGATACACTACTTTTTTTGCAGGGAGCTCCAATACATGGGCAATACCTACCCGGGTAATGGATGTATATGGTGCAAAATCAGAGAGATTTCCGGTATTTGCCGTCCTCTGCGGGAATACCAGCAATCCATTCTTCGTATCGCCTGGAATTTTTTCAAACTCTTGCCACTCTCTGTTTCCGTGGAAATCTCGATACAAAGACTGATACTTTTTCGTCTCATTTTTTTTCGCTCCAAACAGCCTTAGGACAGACTTATGTATCGTTCTCTGATACTGAGAAATCTTCACTGGAACGCCATACATTCCCCCAAGTTCCAATAAGAGCTTGTCATCCATTGCATCCATGCGCATCCACGATTCAATAGTCGCACGATCTACTGACTGCATGCCTTGAAGTAACCACAATTCTTCGTGATCACGTTCACGAGCGACCTCCACATTCGGTTGCGGAGCAATGTTTGCATGAACAGCATCATGAAATTCCCTTTTTTGAACAACGAATGACATAGCGTGGCATTTTAGAATATTAGTTTAAATTGTCAACCAAGGCCTAATCGTAAAACAATACTTTTTTATTGATATTCGATAAATCCTCATGTACAGTACCTCCGATTTCTTCATTCTTTTTCTATGAAACAAGTCTCTACACTCCTTCTGAAGGCCGTTCTCGTCGTGATCGGCGCCATCGTTCTCATCGGGTGCGTCTGGTCCTTCCCATACATGTGGGCAGGAGCAGCAACCGAAATTCCGGCAGAAATCCTCCCGATCGTCTACATCGGCATCCTCGGGATCTACGCTGCGATGTTTCCCTTCCTCTTTGCTCTCTTGCAAGCATTCACGTTGCTTCAGAATATCGATCGCAATCACGGATTTTCGGTCTCATCGGTGAAAGCTCTGAAGATCATAAAATACTGCGCAGTCGCCATGACCTTTTGTTACGCGTTCGCACTGCCGTTCGCGTTCCTCTTCGCAGAAGCCGATGATGCGCCGGGTGTCATCCTCATCGCCACGGCACTCGCAGGTGCACCGTTGATCGTCGCCACGTTTGCAGCCGTGCTGCAGATGCTCATTCAAAGCGCCATTGATATGAAAACTGAACACGATTTAACCGTCTAATTCCCCTTCTCCTATGACTACTCTCACGAACACTGTCATGCCTGCTCCGCTCCACCATGCAGCAACGATCTTCTTGAAGCTTGTGCTTCTTCTGATCGGCGCCGGGACGCTTGCTGCCCTGCTCATCGAACCTCACTTCGAAGGAAGAAATGTAGGTGCGACCTTCACGGAGATCTACTTCCAAGATCCCTTCCTCGCGTATGTGTACATTGCCTCGATTCCCTTCTTCGTCGCGCTCTACCAAGCAGGTGTCTTCTTTGGTCACATCGAGAAAAAGAATTTTCCGAGTGCCGCACGCGCAGCGCAGACGATCAAATACTGCGGCATGGCTCTCATTGTTGGGGTCATTGGCGCAGAAGCGTTCATCATTCTCATGCACGATGGAAAAGATGATATTGCCGGCGGTATTGCGATGGGTGTACTTGGATTGCTTGTCTCTATCGTCATTACAACAGTTGCGGCTGCATCTGAAAGACACGTACAAAAGAAAATCTGAGCAGAATGTAACCGTATACCCCCGACTCTATGTCTATCCTGATCAATCTCGATGTCATGCTGGCCAAGCGAAAAATGAGTGTCACCGAACTCGCGGAGAAGGTGGGCATCACGATGGCCAACATCTCGATCCTCAAAAACGGCAAAGCCAAAGCAATGCGATTCTCAACGCTTGAGGGAATTTGCAAAGCACTCGACTGTCAGCCGGGAGATATTTTGGAATATAAGACGGAGAAGAAACGATAGAATTACTCTTTCCGCAAAATCTTTTCCATCGGGCGGCCCTTCGCGAGCTCATCGATGAGCTTATCCAGATAGCGCATAGCCTGCATCGTGGGATCTTTGATGTCTTCTACGCGAACACCGCAGATAACACCCTTGATCAAAGATCGTGAAGGATGGAGTTTCGGTGCTTCCGCGATGAATGTTTCCAAATCCTTCTCTTTCTTCAGTTGGCTTTCCAATTGTTTCTGACTGTATCCAAAGAGCCATCGAATGATCTCATCGACTTCTTTTTTCGTGCGGTCTTTTTTCTCCGCTTTTTGGATATACATCGGGTAGATCCGCGCGAAGCTCATGCTATAAATACGATGTTTTTTCGCGGTCTCTTTCATGTGTATATCATACACGAGGGTGGCTCAACGAGCAGTTTGTGCCGTGAAATCCTTTGATATACTAGGCACATGAAAGTACTGGTTTGGCATCCTCGGGCTGCACTTCTCGGCTTTTTGATTTCCCTGCCGTTCGTCATCATCAATTTCATTGTGTCCTTACGCATAGAACCTTTCTACGGAGTACTAG
>JALHMU010000005.1 GCA_022843885.1 Candidatus Peribacteraceae bacterium
GAGCGGTCCGCGTGTAAGGCTGGCCTGCAAAGCGTTATTCCAATCCATGTAGGCGGAGAAACCACCAGCAATGAGGAAGATACCGAAGAGTGTCAAAAGGAATGCCATGCGTGGCGTGCGACGACGAACAACGGCGTAGCAGAAGAGCACAAGGAGCAAGATGCCAAGGAAGACGAGTGGCAAGGACCACATCACGAGCATCGCCTTCAAAAGGAAGACAAAGAAGGAGGCGAAACGAGCGAGCAATTGGAACAAACCCCAGAGGATCACCATCGCGAGTGGGAACCAGTGCAAGAGACGGAACTCATAGTCTGCACGGTTGTTGCGGAACATCGGGATCAACGCGAGTGGATACACGATTGTGATGAGCAGCAAGATGCCAAAGTAGACGAGACCTGCTGGGAGAGCAGGAATGATTGCGAGGGCAATACCGGTAAGGATGATGATGACACCGAGGATGGCGACAAACGCGGACTCGGTCGTGTGTTTAAGTGGCATAGGAAAAGGCATCTTCCTGTATCGAAGACCTACTGTCAATATTAGTTTTCAGGTCTTGTACAAGCCACGTATTCAACGTGCTCGAAAAAACAGCAGTTTATGTACGATACCTAAGATGCATTCCGTCAATATCTCCGCAGTGTAAAGCCAACTTAACGCTTCTTCTTTGGCAAATACTGATCACGGACATCGTTCACTTTGCGACGTTCAAGAACGGTGTAGTGACGACGCTGAAATTGCATCATTTGAAATCCGATGTAGGCCAAGAGCAAGAGTCCCCAGATCGCCCAGAGGATACGCATCGACAAAAACTGAATCCCTTCTGCGCGGCTCACTGCCAAACCGATACCGACAATCCCAAACCACAACGAAGAGGAAGACCACGAGCTGGATAGCTTCTTCGTCACAGGATTCTTGATGCGTTTGCGCCATGCCACGATGGCAAAGGACAATGCGATCAAGATACCGCATACGATGAGTGCAGCCATGACTTTCGGATGATTGTATGGAGCCGTACCGAGATTTGGATAAAACCAGTAGGAGAAGATTTGTCGCATGGGATTGAAGAAAAAGCTGTCACACCATAATCGAGTTCAATCCATGCGTCAAAGCGCCTTTTCACTGCTCGGCTCATCCAACGTTTTCTTCTTCGGCACCTGCGTTTTTACCTTGGCCTTGGCTTCGTACGATGAGAACGCAGGCGTCGGAGTCGTGAATTTAGAACTTGTTTCCTTTTTCTCAGGAACCAACACTTTCAACATGCGTTCAAGCTCACGTTCTTTGATCGTGCGAGCAGGTCGAATGAGGATGTACAGAAAGAATCCGATGACCGGCAAGAGTGCAACGATCAAGATACAGAACAACTGATACAACAAAGATGATGTGCGGAGCAAAATATCGCGTGTCGTGTAGAACACGAAGAAGATGAGAAGCGATGCAATCAAGATTCCCCCACCTTGCATCAATCGCATGATCGGATCATCGGTAAAAAAAGTGAACCACGTTTCAAATAAAGCAGAATCTATCACGGGGGGAACGGTAAGAATTACAAATGCGGATATTTCCGTCTGTGGACGACAACGTACACAACAGTCGCAAGCAGTGCAAGAACTGCGAGGACTTGTGTGAAACGAAGCTGAATATCACCAAAGGAAATCCATCGTCGTGCGACGACATAGATCATCGTGAGGACGAAAACAGTCGCACCATAGATCGTGTTGCCGCGTTCACTCAGACGGAATTCAATCGCAGCGAGCACGCCAAGACTCACGAAGAGTCCTCCGAGGAAAATAAAGTCGAGCACGTTCGCGAACACGTTGATACCGAAGTCTCCACGCAAAAATTCCAAGAAGAATGTTGCAATCGACGCGAACAAGATGCCGAAGAATGTTTCTGCACCGGCACGTTTACTGTTCTTGCGAATCAAAAGCAGGACGAATGTCACAACAGCGAAGAACACGAAGTAATACAGCTGCACCGGATGAATCGGCACGGCATAACGAACATCCGGTACGTCGAAGATCATGCCTAAGAAGGAGTCTGTTGGTTTGCCGTAGGACTGCGCAGCCATAAACTTGCCCAGCCAGTCGAATGCGAGCCCGAGCGTTGTTGCTGGCACAAGGACGTCCAACCACTGTAGGAACGTCGTACGGTGATCACGCGTGGTAAAGAAGAGAACGACGCCAATACCAATGGCACCACCTAGGAAACTGAATCCGCCGTCCCACACGACAATGACGCGGAACGGATCTTTCATGTACGTCTGATAGTTTGCGAGAATCGCCATCAATCGGCCCATCACGAGGAACACGGTGCCGAAGATCCACCCTTTATCTTTGAGATGCTGCAGTCCCAAGTTGGCAGAGAGTGCCAAACGGAAAAAGAATTCGGCAGCGATCCATGATCCGATAAGCAGGAACACGAGACGCATCCAAATAATCCACCCGCCGATGGCAAAGGCCTCGAACACGAAGATGAGAATAACACGTACAATCAGGGTTTTCTACGCTTCAACAACTGTTTCTTCTTGGGTAAGTACTGCTTGTATTTCTTTTCGTACAGCTGCACGTTCGTGAATCGTGATTCCAAGCTCTTTTTCGTAATAGTGTTCTGCGTGTTGTGCAGCATCCACGTATCCCATCTTTCTGAGTATATGAGCAGCTTTTGCCGTGTGCTCAAGCACATTCATCGTCTTCAAAAATGCCTCTGGAGATTCAGGAAACTTTCGCATGAGGCGAGATACTAGCCGATCGACAATTCCAATGCACGACTCTTCACGTCGTCTTGGACCGTCTGCAGGAATTCTTTGAGAGGTATAGCAACCTGCTTCTTCGTCTTAATGTTTCGGACCGTCACACTCTTTTCTTCTTTCTCTTTATCCCCCATCACAAGCACGTATGGGATCTTCTGCTTCTCACCTTCACGAATGCGTTTGCCGAGTGACTCTGTGGAATCCATAAACGATGCGCGAATACCGATCTCTTTCAGAGCTACAGCAACAGACTCCGCATACTCTTCATGTGCACCAGCCACCGGGACCACTGCAACCTGTGTCGGAGCAACCCACAACGGGAAGACGCCAGCATGGTGCTCGATAAAGATCGACAAGAAGCGTTCAAGGGAACCCATGATCGCTGCGTGAATCATCACGATGCGTTCCTGTTCATTCTTTTCATTGATGCAGTACAGATCGAAACGTTCCGGCATATTAATGTCGAGCTGGATGGTCGCGACTTGCCACTCACGCCCAATGGAATCTTTGGCAACGAAGTCGACTTTTGGTCCGTAGAAAGCGGCTTCTCCGGTCTGTTCGATGAAGTCGATGTTGCGTTCTTTCGCGATCGAACGGATCGCATCTTCAGCCTGTTTCCACAATGCAGGCGTACCCATGTACTTCTCGAATGCATTCGGATCATGCAGTGACAGACGTACCTGCAATTCACCGAAACCGGTTGCCTTATAGAAAATATCGATGATATCCCAGATGCGGAGAAATTCTTCCTTCACCTGACTTTCACGACAGAACACGTGTGCATCATCTTGTGTAATGGAACGCACGCGAGAAAGACCATGCAATTCGCCTGTCTGCTCATCGCGATAGACCATCGTTGTTTCGGCATATCGTTGCGGCAAATTTTTATAGCTGCGCTGCTGCGAAGAATAAATCTGCGTGTGGTGCGGACAGTTCATCGGCTTCATCGCCAATTCATGGTCATCACGCGTTTTGATCTTAAACAAATCCTCACTGAATTTCTGCCAGTGACCGCTTGTTTCGTACAAATCCTTCTTCGTGACGTGTGGGATCGTCACGCGTTCATAGCCACGCGCTTTGCGGAGCTCCCATACGAACTCATCCAGCAAGTTTCTGAGCAATGTTCCGCGCGGTGTCCACAACGGCAAACCCGGACCGACCAATTCGCTGAACGTGAAGAGATCCAGTTCTTTTCCAAGTTTGCGATGATCGCGACGCTTGGCTTCTTCCAGCATTTCCAAATACGCCTTCAGCTCTTCTTTTGATGGAAACGCTGCGACGTACAAGCGTGTCAGCTGTTCGCGCTTTTCATCGCCACGCCAGTACGCACCGGCAAGTGTCATGATCTTGAAACCATCAGCGGCAATATCCTTGGTACTTTCCGTGTGACCACCACGACAAAGATCAGTGAACGTCGTCTCCCCTTTCATGACATTGCGGTAGTGCGTCACTTTCTTCTCGCCTGCTTTTTCCAAATCTTGAATGAGCTCAACTTTGAATGGTTGCTTTTCTTTCTTCCAATACGCGATCGCATCTTTGATCGATAATTCATCAACTTCAAAGGTCTGAGCTTGGTTGATGATCTTGCGCATTTCTTTTTCGATCGCACCGAAATCTGCATCAGAAATCGGCTTAGAGAAGCGGAAATCGTAGTAACATCCGTAGTCAATCGGCGGACCGATGGTGATCTGCGTATCGGGCCAGAGTTTCAGGACTGCCTGCGCAACAACGTGCGCAAGCGAGTGGCGCATTTTTTCAAGCTCGGTCATGGAAGCAGTGTCTGCCATCGCGAGCGATGATACATGCCGAGCAGTCTTCGGAATAGAGCGCTACTTCGGTTGGAATGTCATAAGGATTGCATCCACGCTCTCATAGAAATTCTGTCGCAAGACACCAAGCGATTGAGAATCCGCGTTTTTCTCAAGATAGTACATGAACGTTGTCCCTATGAAGCAACGCTGCGAATCGATGGAATGAATATAGGAGCGTCCATCCAAGATCAGCTGTCCGGATGCGCGTTTCCATTCATACATGGCATACGTTCGTCCGTTATATGTCACGTCGCCCACACGAGCGTCGGATGGAATGGAGGGGCAGAGAGATTTGATTTCGATCATGATCGTGGCGCTGCCGACATCTTCTGCGTAGGAAAAAGATGTCCCGCTCGTTTCATAGTACGGAGTTTCGACGGATGCTTCTTCATTCGGATTCCATGTGGACGGATAACGGATCGAGAAACTTGTCGAGTTGTAGGCTGTTGTCGCAACGCTCGATGATGCAGAGCTCATAACGGACGATTGCTTGCTAGAAGAAGATGAACTCGATGTAGCGGAAGAACGTGACGAAGAACTTGAGGAACGCGATGATGTCGATGTCGACGAACTCGAAGAGATTGCGGCACGTTGACCGGTTCGGACAACCAAATATGCCATCTCACCTCTTGTCACAAGATGGGCCGGATTATCGCCAATCTTTGCGATCAAACCGTTATCACGTGCAGCGATAATGTAGTAGTCATACCAATGATCTGGTGCCTTCGCGAATTTCGGCAATTCGATGTCGTAGGCTTCCAACGTGATCTTCAATGCTTCTGCAAGATTGATGTTATTCGTTCCACCGAAACTTCCATCTGGGTAGCCCTGAATATATCCAAGTTCTTTGGCGCGACAGGCATAGCCGTAATACCACTCTGTTTGTCCGGCTTTAAAATCTGTAAAACACGATGCAGTCCCCACACCTGTTGTTTCTTTTTTATGTGCCAAGAGAATTTTCACGAATTCCGCACGATTGATCGGCTGATCAGGATGAAATGTTCCATCGGAATATCCACTGATGACACCCGTGAGTTTCAGGAGTCCGATTTCGTTATCAAATTCTGAACCCGCTGTGTCCGGGAAACTGGCTGCCAGAGCCGGGACAGCGAATGTAAGCAAAACAAGAGCGGAAAGAGTGCGCTTCATGAAAATGGGGGGAACGAATACATCGTAAACCCGTTCTCGGAAGTCGTACAATTATTTCTCTTCTGAATTGGAGTCCAATAGAGATTCCATCTCCTCTTTTTTACCTTCTCGGAGTTTGCGCACAGCAGCGAGAATCGGATTTGGAACTGGATTTTTTGCAACGCCTTTCAAGACATTCACATCGCCTCTACCGCCAGTGATTCCGCCCTCAAGGCGTACGGGCCGATTGATTCCTGTTTTATCGCGCATGTCAGAAGTATAGAAACAAAATATTAGACCGCAAGTCCTACTTCTTTCTCGATCGCGCGAATTTCTCGAAGCATCTGTGCATCTTCCTGAATCTTCTTTTCGATCTTATCAACCGCGTGCATCACGGTTGTGTGATCGCGGTGTGAGAATGCTTGGCCAATGCGTACATAACTCATACGTAGATACTTCTTGCTCATGAACATGGCGATTTGGCGCGGAACAAGGACATCTCTGACGCGTGAGGCTCCGACCATGTCTTGCACAGAAACGGAGTAATACCGACTGACACCTTCGATCACATCTTCAAATGTACGTGCGCGCTCCGGACCAGTTTGCATATTTTCCGATCCTCCATCGTCACCATAGGGATCTTTCGATAGTTTGCGCATGATGTCGGCGATGGACTTCACCGTCGGCATGCAGTGTTCCAATTCATACTGTGCAACTGCCTGCATCAGAATACCTTCGAGCTCACGAACGTTCTTCGTCGCATGCTCAGCAATAAATTGCAGAACTTTGCTGTCGATGAAGAGTTCGTACTCTTTTGCTTTCTCACCCAGGATCGCGAGACGTGTTTCGTAATCCGGTTGTTGCACATCCGCGATCATGCCGCGCTCAAAGCGAGACACGATGCGATCACGCAATGCGGAAAGTTCTTCTGGAGAGCGATCTGAACTGATGATGATCTGTTTTTGCTCTTCGTACAGCGCATTAAACGTGTGGAAGAATTCTTCCTGCGTGCGGTCCTTGTTCGCAAGAAACTGCACGTCATCGATGATGAGCACGTCGACCTGACGATAGCGTCGGCGGAACTGTTCCATCTTCTGACTGCGGATCGCTTCCACGACTTGGTTCGTGAAATCTTCCGTCGTTGTGTACACGACTGTCGCATTTGGTGCCTGCTTGAGGATCGCGTTACCCGTGGCCTGCAACAAGTGCGTCTTTCCAAGTCCGACGCCGCCGTACAAGAACAGTGGATTATATTTGCCACCGGGTTGCTTCGCGACTGCGCAACATGCTGCATGTGCCAGGCGGTTGTTTGGTCCGACGACAAAGCTTTCCAATGAGTAGCGTGGGTTCATCAGTTTACTTGTCAGCCCTTCGGCCAATTTCACTTCATGCTTCTTTGGGAGCTTGCGACGCTTGGCTTCCGGAAATGCATCAAGCAGATTGACCGTACGTTCGTTGTCATCTTTCAAAGAGACATCCACGCGGTACACGATTTTTTCGATCGTCGGATCAATCGAGATCAATGCATCCAATGTTTCGTTGTGATAGTGCTCCAAGTGCCAGTTCAAAAACATCGGGAGCGGCAAGCCGATCACAGCCGTTTTGTCTTCGATCGCAAGAATCGTCGTACCTTTGAACCATGTGATGAATTGGCCTCGCTGCATCTTCGGCTCCAGGAGCTTCAATGTTTCCAGCCACAAGTCGAGGAATTGCTGAGTACTCATGGGATTACTGCATGAAATTGCCGTACACGATCTGGATGATGTCATTGAACGTGATCACAACGATCAGTCCGATGATCAAAAAGAATCCCACGGCATTCGTGAGAAGTTCGAATTTACGATTCAACGGTCGGCGAATCACTGCTTCCACGATCAAGAACAAGAGTCGTCCGCCGTCGAGTGCTGGGAGCGGCAGAATGTTTAAGATCGCCAAGCTCAAGCTCAAGAGTGCAACGAGACGAACGTACGTCATGAATCCTTCCTGGACTGATCCGTATGTCAGCACTGCGATACCAACGATGCCGGTGATGCCCTCTGGAACTTTCGCGCTGCGGACCAACGTTCCGACGAGCTGGCCCATTCCGAGGATCGTCTGCTTCGTCATGAATTTCGTTTCACGCAGTGCCAAGACGAAACCATCGATCAATGAACGATTCGGGGCGGAGAGTTCTTTCGGGAACGAAGAGATCTCGATTCCTGCACGGCCATCTTTCAAAGGCACATCAATCGTTTTCTGTTCACCAGACTGCATTCCGAGCACGTACGTGACCGTTGATTTCCCCTTATGTAATTCCAATACTTCCGCTGGCTTCTCGACTGGTTCGCCATCGATGGAGATCAGTTCCGTCCCTGCAGTAATACCACGACTGGCAGCGGGACTGTCATGGGCCACACCGGAGATGACAACGCCAAGTTGCATGGAAATCTCTCCGCGTGCAGCAGCAGCTTCGAGCTCTTCGACGCTTTCATAGGCACTCGGCACCCAGTGGCCAAAGGAGAATCCGACAGTCAATAATCCGATCGCAAGGATGAAGTTCATGAACACGCCTCCGGACAGGATCAGAAATCTTTTCCAGATAGCAGCATGTGCAAAACTTCCTTTGGCCATACGGTCACCATGCTCCACTGCGTTCTCCCCTTTCAGACGAACGAATGCACCGAAGGGAACCCAGTTCAACGTGAACAGTGTCTTCTTTCGCTTAAACAGTACTTTCGCTCTTGGCGGCAGACCGAAGCCAAATTCCTCGACATCAACATCGAACAAACGTGCCAGCAAATAGTGCCCGGCCTCGTGAATAAGGAGCAAAAGCGTGAGCAAGATCACGAACGCGAGGGCAGATAAAATGATGGTCATGGATGAAGGAGAGGAAACAGACCGTACCACTCCATTGTGGAAAACAAAAAAGTTTTCCACAACTTCGTCTTGCAAGAAAAACGAAGCAAAGTGGAATGATGAAATGAGAAGAAATTCTATCTTGTAACACGAAAAAAACCTGGTCCCCTTTTGAAGGAGGACCAGGCACGAATCTTTACACAGCATCATTTCTTCTTTTTTAACGTCTTTCTTTGTGCAGCAAGATGTTTTGTCATGCGACTAAGTAAGGGGATCTCGTTCTTTGCGTTCTGATCCCAAGAGAAAAGCGGTACTTCTCGCACGTAGGAACAAAGTAACGGATCAGTATCAATCACGCCCGAGAGCGATTCGTACTCTTTCAGCGTTCCCAAATACCGAGCGGCAGGCATATATACCCACCGATCCGCATCACCTCCCACATGCTTCAGGAAAGCAACCTCATACGGACATCCGCGTTCTGGATGAAGACCGGGCTTGAGGACCACGTTTCGGGTTTCATTACCATAGTCTATCCATGTACTACACCGATACCATGCGTGGGAGAAAGGACCGTCAGGGTCGGTAACGCGCGACCATTTGGCATGTTCTTGAGACACCTGATCGCGAGTCAACCCCTTCCCTTCATCCCACATTAAAAATTGTCCGGGAAAAAAAATTTTCTGAAAGAAGTAGCTTTGTTGGGCCTTGGCATACAGCAAGGCAGACAACATCAATGCCGGGGGAGGTATTTCTTCCCCCTGAGCCAGGAGCGCGGATTGTGTATGAAAGTTTTTCCTGAAAGTATCAGGTACGGGCAATCGCATACGATAGACGCCTGCTCGATTACGTTCATGGTGCCACGCTTCATCCAACTCTCCTCGTCCTTCGTACGAAAGTTTGTAGTAGCTCACTTGATCTTCCGGCAATTGATGCAAGCTCGCAAGCTCAGCCCAATTGAATGATACGCCGCCAGCTGGGTGCGAACGTGCGTACATAGTTTGCCAACACGTCATCAGTTCTCTGAACGTCAAAGAAGAGCAAGGAATATCAACAACTGGTCCTCCGAGTTTGGGCAAATTGGTGAAATCAACTTTCTGAAGATCGCGACCTGTTGGCGTAAGTGCGTTTTGCACAACACGAGTAGACAAAATGACATCCTTCATCGAAAATTTCCTTTATAAAGAAATGAAGTACTGTGATTCCAAAGATCACCGTATATTTTACTATTTTTATTTTATTTGTCAAAGTACGAAACATCGCAGAAAGTTGAGCAAAAATGACTTCAAACACAAAAAAACTCTCCGACCTTAGAAATGAGAAATGAATGGTGGGCAATACAAGATTCGAACTTGTGACCTCCACAATGTCAATGTGGCGCTCTAACCAGCTGAGCTAATTGCCCGAAAGCTGGAAGAGGGTACCAAGTTCCCGCTCGCCCAACAAGCGATTGCAGTTCGTTCTTTGAAGAACTGGAACGCAAAAAATGAATCTCTAAGCCACTGAGCAAAGAATCCAATCAGTCCAAAAGAAGAAAGTGGCTACATGCGCATCGCATCAATAGATACGTTAATGCCATGTTCAGCATCATCGATTTATTCTTCAAGCAGGAATCTCTGACCGGCCAGCGTGGCAGCTGGATCACACCGGAAGAACGTGAAAAGCTCAAACCGCATCCGCTGCGTTTCACCAAAGACATGCTGAGACAACGCGGCATCGAATACGTGGACGAACTCATGGCCGCCGGTTCGTACGATGCAAATCCACTCCTGAAACGAGCAATTCTAACATTCAAATATAAACATATTCGTAGCATCGCTGAAGATCTCGGCATGCTATTGGCACACGCAGTTCCGGACGCATTTTTCGATGTGTATCAACCCGCGATCTCTGCGGTTCCACTGCATTGGACGCGTCGTTTTTCACGCGGATTTAATCAGTCTGAAATGCTCGCGGAACATGTTGCTTGGTTGCATAAATCCAGCGTATCTACGCTGCTACGACGTAACCGACCGACTGGTCATCAGGCACATCGTGATCGTGGCAATCGGCTCACGGCACTGGTCGATGCCTTTAGGTATATCGGTCCACATCCGGCTCCTCAGCATGTCGTTCTTATCGACGATTTGTCGACCACGGGCGCAACCTTGGAAGCATGTGCAAAAGAGCTCAAAAAACACGGGGTAAAACGGGTATGTGGATTGGTCGTTGCACAGGGATAAAACCGCAGAGACAAGCCATCTTGAATAGCACTATATCTACTTCATAACATTTCCTATTACTGACAAGGGTAGCGCATGGCAAAAAGTCGGTTTTTTGTGTAGAATAAAAGGATTTTGGAAACAAACACAAACCTCACTCCCCTGCTGTCCTGGCAGGCTCCGGCAAGCGTCGAACACGACCGTGATAGTCGTTGGTACATCGTGATGGGCATCATTGCCGTATCACTCATCGCGTACGGCATCATGATGCATGACTGGGTCCTCTCGGTCATTTTCCTTCTGACGGCCGGTGTGTACTTCTTGCTACGCAATCAACACCCAAAAATCTACACCGTTCGTCTCTTCGAAAACGGCATCGAAATCGATGGCGAACTTTCGACCTGGGACAACTGGCAAAGCTGCTGGATCTTGCTGGGTACAACACACGCAGAGCTTCACATGCTCCCAGCCAAGTCACGTAAGCAGTTCGTGGTGCTCATCGACGGCCCAGATCCGTTTGTCGTACGTGATGTGATCAGTCAGTACGTGAACTACGACGCTGAAAAAAAGGAAAAAATAGTTGACGCATTTATTCGCTTCTCTAAACTTTAAATGTTGAATCACCGATTCAACGCATGCAATGCAACCAACCACTCTCCTGAAAAGGAGCAGCGGCTTCTCTCGTTTGCACAAGAGGACGAAAAGAAGGATGCGGAGAAAATGCAGGCACAAACGAATGGCGGACAAGAATCTGATCCAACGGTACAGAACGAAAAGCAATACATTCGAAATGAGATGCTTGCTCAAGGATTGCCTCTGAACCCAGACATCCCACGACTTTCCAATGAGAAGCTTCCTGACACGTTACTGCCGGATATCGAAGCAGTACGCATGAATACGTTGGAACAAGTTCGTAATAAAGTTGTACGCATTCCAAACGGACCGGAGTTTCACTTCAACACCGGCGCCGACTTTGAGAAACATTTCTTGATTGCGAAGATTTACGAAAAACTTGAGAGTTCTCCGAATGAACATTCCGCGTTATTGCGTGGATATCTGGGGCAAGAGAGTGTAGCAAAAATTGAGGAACTTGCCTTTACGTATGGTGTCGATTCTCTCCCGGCAGTCAGCCTAGAACAGCAAAGTAACAGCGAGACATACAAGACATATTTGATCGGATTACTTGAGCAAAAATTCGGTAAAAAACTCGTGGACGAGACAGATGTTCATACTCGCAGTATTCGAGCGCTGGAAATCGTTTGCGCACAGCATGAACTCCCTATTGATCCTACGCAGTATCCCGCAGAGGTGAAGAAGGCCTACGAAACCTACAAAACAAAATTTATTTGGTCGATGGGCCAAGCCCCGGGCCGAATGCGCGCATATATCATTGAAAAGATCGCGTCAGAATCTGATGATCATTTGAA
Organism: Candidatus Peribacteraceae bacterium; assembly: GCA_022843885.1. Lineage (GTDB taxonomy): Bacteria > Patescibacteriota > Gracilibacteria > Peribacterales > Peribacteraceae > JALHMU01. Next base: position 12,149 of record JALHMU010000005.1, read on the forward strand.
TCAGTTGAAAGAAATGTATCAGGTTCACATGCCAAAAAATTCTCCTCCTGCATTCATCCGAGGAGATGAAATGTATTTCGATGCTTCTCGTCCGGAATTCACGGATACAACAACACGCGAACGAAACATTCTTCATGAGCTCACACATTATGAGTTGGATATTCGCTCAAAAGACGAACGCTTCGCTGAGAAAGGCGTCCAACTGCTGAAAGAAAGCCCGCAATGGAACGAAATGAAGCAAGCCGTCACAGAGTCCTACGACGGTTCATTCTCCGGCTCTGATGAAGATTTCGTACATGAACTTCTTGCAACATACGTTGCAGGAAAGCGGCATGCCTATGACGAATCCGATCGACGTCGACGTATGATGGAAATCCTCGAAAATGAACGTGTCTCCCGTCCAGACGTAGATGAATGGATGAAGCGAGTAGAAACAGGCGTGAATACATACTTTGAAGACATTCGCGTTCCATTTGAAGCTGCAGTGTATGAAAAAGAAGCTCAAAAGAAAGTTTTGGATGCAATTGAAGAATCTCATGTAAGAGATACTGCTGCTCTGACCGTACGCAGCAGTAACACTCCGGACCTTAAACGAGAATATTCAGCCGAAGACAAGGCCACAGAAAAAGAAGCTGAAGAAGAAGACGAAAACTGGATCGAATACACTCCAGAAGCTGTTAATAAGCTAAAAGGAGATTTAAAGGACATGAGTGATACGCTTCACAAAATTCATGGATATATTCCTGAAGCACAAAAAACTGCGTCCAAGATCCCCGACCCAAAGGATCGAGCCACTCATAATCTTAGCATTAATTTGGCCGCAAATTTCATCACAGGAAATATCGAAACAATGAAAGGGTTGCAAAAATTCTTGTCCGATCTGCTTGTGTGGGACACTCTCACTCCTCAAGAAAAGGAGGCTTACAACAAACGCTGGAACATGAATTTGGATATAATCGAAAATCGTTCAAAAATACTTTCAAGTATTACGTCCACGATGAACAGCATCGAAGACGGCCCTATTAAAGAAATGGAAGAATATCTATCAAAGGCTGTCGCCCCAGTTGATAAAGGTCGAAAAATGGGGAAATCTTCGATGTTTGTTTGGCATCCTCTTTCAGATCTCCCAGACATCGCTATGAAATTGATCGAGGCATATAAAGAGTCTTATAAGGCTGATAAGAGCCGACGTGTTTTCCAAACAGCTAGCTCACTTTCGCCTGCATTCCGCTACATTCCGTACGGAAAATCCGTCTACGAAACACTTTCCAAGCAAGCAAAAGCTGCAAACGATGAAGAATCCAACAAATTCTTGGATTATATGAAATCCAAAGGATTCACATATGACGAAATCTTTGGAAGAGGAAAATTCCTCGCTCGAAATATCAACAACGTCAACCGTGCCAAAGCGATTATCGAGTATGGTGCCAGTAAGGGCTGGCTGTATGAAATGAATGAGAAAAATGGTCACAATGTGTATGGACTTGATTACCAAACACACTTCAGTGAACAGGCGTTCATAAAGCTCATCGACATGAATGCGAAAGGCAAAAAGGATGAGATTGATCGTGGTTATAACCGTGTAAACTTCCATCCGGAAATTCCATTGATTATCGATGACATAAAAGATGAGCTTAGTAAGCGCAACATTTATGCGGTACAAGGCATGCTCAAGCGTCTTCAGGAAAAAGCGAAAATTGGTGAATGTAATACATGGGGACTTACGACAGTTCTGCGAGCACTGCGTGAAGATTCAGAATTGCTTGAGCTCGTAGATACGGGCTTCCTAGATTCCACGGGAAACATCGGTATGGCTCAAGCTGGTTGGTCTTTGGCCCTCCTTAAAACACAACGTAAACAAATTCTTGCGTGGAAAAAAGCAGGAGGAACGTTATCAGCTCTCAAAAGCACAAAAGACTTTAGTTTGGGTGCAGCTATCGCGCGCATTGAAGAGCTAATGCCTGCTGATGTCCGTGCAAATACCTCAAAATTGGATCGAGAAGTTGCCAAAGTTCTTTCGGGCTACACAAGACATGGCATTTCTATTTTCCGGCAGGATCCGGCATTCATCGAGTATCGAAAATTCTGGAAAAACACGACGAACTCAACTCCAATCGAAGTTGGAAAAACCGATCCGGACTTCTTCAATCCAAGTGAAGATACATATTCTGACGTGCTGCTCTTGAGCCAAGGCCCGACATCAGCCATCTTGGCACGTCAATCACAGGGTTACTGGACACATGATGAAAAGGCTCGTGGCTACATGACTATGGTCTTACAACGCTACGATAATTTGATAAAAGATGGCCTCTCAGAAGAAGAGGAAGTATTCCAGAAAGAGATGAAAGCGAAACTGCAATATTGGTATAGAAAAGTCATTTCACAGGCTGCAGGTTTGAAAAACTTCGTTACGGACACGACGCTTGATGATAAAATTATTTTTGAAGAACTGTATGCGCGCGGGATTATGGATAAAGCAGAATACAATACCTTCAAGTTCGAAGCACAAAAAGATCCAGACGACGTAAAAGAAGTAGCGAGATTAAGAAAAGAGGAAGAGAAAGCAAGAAAAGCAGCGGAAGCTGCTGCTGCAGGTTCGCAGCCGTCAATTTCTGCATAAAAAAACCGCCCAACGAATTGGGCAGTAATGAAATACTTGTTTCATATTATTTTAACAACTTAGGACGTGGTGTAGAACACCAAAGCGTGCGCCCAAATATTCACATAGCCTCCCCCTTCCGAAGAAGATAAAGAAGCAGAAGTAACTTTATAAGTTGGATTGCTCATCAACCAAGATTGGATTTCTTTTTCCAATTCATACAAAGTAACAGTTTGAAAAGTTTTACAGTTCATAACTTTTTCTCCTCCAATTATGTGAGTGAACGAAACAAGTGAATTAATATTATAAAATTTATTTTAATTAAAGTCAATCACCCCGTACTCCCAAATCCTCCTCTGGTCTCAGCCCCGTGGTCAGTCACTTCCTGCCACTGAGCATGGTCAATTTTGACAAATAAGCCCTGTGCAATGCGTTCACCGCGCTCGACGGTCACAGGATCCTTCGACGTGTTCTGGACCTGCACAAAGATCTCATCCTTGGGTCCGTGGTAATCCTGGTCAATCAACCCAACGGAGTGCGGGAAGACGAGCGACTTCTTTCGTGGCATCGAGGAACGCGGGAGAATGAGCAATGCGTACCCTTCCGGAACTTTGACGATCACGTTGCCCGGGACAAGGCCGATCTGCCCTGGTTCGATCACAGTTGTCTCACGGACTGTGAGATCAAACGCAGCAGCCCCTGAGGTGTGATACTCAGGCAGCGGGAGGGTCGGATCGATGCGGGTAATGTCGACGTTCATGTGCGCATTGTAGATAAAAAGAAACCGAGGGGATACCTCGGCTTCTTTCGCGTTCATTTTTATCGAGATTATTTACCGATTTTCTTGCGCATGAAGGTCGGGACTTCCAGCTCTTCTTCGTTGAGCTGTGGAGACGTCGACTGCATCATTGGGCGACCGCTCTTATCGTTCATCATCATTGGCTTCTCTTCGCGGCGTGTGTCGTCCTGTGCCTTCTTGATGCCGGAGAGTGAGCGGAATGCTGGCATAGAACCAGACATCGTTGGCGATGACTTCTGTTCGTCGAATCCTGTGGCGATAACCGTACACTTGACCTGTCCTGTGTAGGAATCGTCGATGACTGCACCGAAGATGATGTTTGCTTCTGGATCGGCTGCTTCTGTGATGATGCGTGCGGCCTCGTCGACTTCGAACATGCTGAGGTCCGTACCACCCGTGACATTGAAGAGGATTCCCTTCGCACCACTAATCGAGAGCTCGAGGAGTGGGCTGTCGATTGCAGCACGAGCAGCTTCTGATGCACGGCTGTCGCCTGTGCCGTATCCGATACCCATGAGTGCGGAACCTGCGTCCTGCATGACCGACTTCACGTCCGCGAAGTCCACGTTCACGAGACCGTGGATCGTGATCAAACTTGCGATACCTTCGATACCGTGACGAAGAATTTCGTCGACGATTTCGAATGCTTCCGTGAGTGGTGTCGTCTTATCAATGAGCGAAAGAATACGATCGTTTGGGATCGTGATGAGCGTATCAACCTTGCCACGGAGGGCTTCTAGGGCATCTTCAGCCTGTTTTCGGCGCTTGAGACCTTCGAAGTTGAATGGCTTTGTGACAACACCAACCGTCAGGATTCCCATCGAGCGTGCAATCTCAGCAATGACTGGAGCACCACCCGAACCCGAACCTCCACCCAAACCTGCCGTGATGAACAGAAGGTCCGTTCCCTCGATGGCCTTCTTGATTTCCTCCGAGCTTTCTTCCGCAGACTTCTTCCCGATGTCTGGGTTTGCACCTGCTCCGAGTCCCCGTGTCGTTCCACGTCCGATGTTGATCTTCTGTGGGACTGGACTGTGGAACAGTGCCTGCGCATCCGTGTTCACCGCGATGAACTCGACGCCCTGCACATTATTGTCATACATACGCTTGAGTGCGTTGTTTCCACCTCCACCCACTCCGAGGACGCGAATCACAGCGCTTGGCGCCATGTCCGGTCGCACTTCTTGGTGTGCGGAAAGCGGCTCCTGAGAAGAACGCATGCCTCCGGTGTTACCGGTAGACTTTGAGCCGGAGAAGAGAGAACGAAGCGTGTCTGACATGGGAAGGGAGGGAAAAAACGGGCAAAATTAAGGGAGCAGGTTCTTGAACCAAGAACCAACCTGCGTGAGTGTGCGTTTGACGTCGAGGTTACCGACGCGGAATTGTTGCTGACCTTCGCGGACACCCCAGAGGAGCGTACCGAGTGCAGTTGCGTAGGCCGGATCGTCGACCTTTTCGATGACACCGCCGATCTCCACTGGGAAGCCCATCTGCACTGGCAGACCGAGCACTTCACGAGCGAGGTCGAGAACGCCTGGAGCTTTGACAGCGGCACCCGTGAGGAGTGCACCTGCTGGCAAGAGACCGTCGCGGCCGACGCGCTTCATCTCATCCTTAATAAGGGAGAAGATTTCGTAGTAGCGAGCCTGCATGATCTCAGCCATGTATTTTTTGCTGACTGTTTGCGTGTCCATTTTGCTGACCGTCGAGAGGTCGATCATTTCACGTTCCTGAATTTCTTCCGCGAGCACGGAACCGAATTCGATTTTAATTTTCTCAGCAGTATCGATGGATGTGCGGAGTCCGATCGCAATGTCGTTCGTGACGTTCTCACCTCCGACTGGGAGACAGACAGAGTGCAAGATCGTTCCTTCTTCAAAGACGGAAATGCTCGTGGAACCGGCACCGATATCGATGACGACAACACCGAGTTCTTTCTGGCGCTTCGTGAGGACTGCTTCGGATGCGGCGATCGTGGATGGCACGATGGCATCGACGTCGACACCAGCCTGGTCGATACACTTTTCAAGATTCTTCACATGCTGGACCTGACCCGTGATGATGTGGGCTTCGACCTCGAGGCGGATGCCCGTCATACCGACCGGATTCTTGATACCTCTTTGTTCATCCACAGCGTAGGACTTTGGTTCGATGTGGAGAATGCGGCGGTTCATTGGGATGCTGACTGCTTGTGCAGCTTCCAAAACACGAGCGACGTCGTCTACCGAGATTTCATTACCGGAGATGGCGATGACACCGCGGCTGTCGAACGACTCGATGTGCACACCGCTCATACCGACGAAGACGTGGTTGATCGGAACACCAGCCATACGCTCGGCATCTTCGAGTGCGGAGATGATGTTATGAATCGTCTCTTCAATATCGATGACATGACCCTTACGCATACCGAGTGACGGCGACAAACCGACACCGATCACATTCGGAACATTCCCCGACTCACTCTGTCCATCAACGACGGCAACCACCGTGCGAATTTTGGAGCTTCCGATATCAAGACTGGCGAGTACACGTTCTTTTGGCATGTGTGAGGGGTGAAAATTGAGGAGAATCCCGAGCTGAAACGCTCGAGAAAAATCAAAACAGAGTCTAGATGCCCTAGTTGAAGCCCTGCAATAGGGCATTGACTACCTTTCGTATTCAAAAGGCAAGAAAAATGACGAGAAAGAAAAAAATAATTTGTTGAACACATCGGCTAAAACCGATGACGTTTCATTTTTTGTGTTCAATCAAAATTTCGTGAGTACGAAAAGTGAACGATGGCTTGCTCTACAAAAGAGAAAGTTGTGTCGACTCAGACGACGGTGTTGTCGTCTTTTTTTCGATAATTTTTTCCGTCATCAGCCCTGCTGCGAGCGGTACGAAATGTGCAGCCGCATACTCCGTCGTGAGGAATGCTTGCAATCGCTTCGTGAGGAGATTGAATTCGAATTCTCGGAACAGCGTGAGCGCTGGTGCTGCATCCATATCCTTGATGGCGAGCTCTTCAAACGAGATGGGTAACGCAAAGTCACACACCAGCTGCGCCATACGCTCGCAGAAGAACGCAGCTTCTTTATCGTTGATGAGTTTCTCACGCCAGGCCGGTTTCACTTCATCGATGTGATCGTACAGGTTCTTCAGCGTTCCATATTTCTGGAGCAAACTTGCCGCTGCAACAGGACCGATACCATTCACACCTTTGAGGTTGTCCGAGCTATCTCCGACGAGTCCTTTATAAGACGCAATCTGATCCGGCGTCACGCCGTACTTCTCTTTGATCTTCTCAGCCGAGAGATACTCCGGCATCTGATACCCCTTCGCAGGAATAGCAACGCGTACGTTCTCATCGACCAATTGGAATGCATCGCGGTCACCCGTAATGATCGTCACACGGTTCCCGTTCTTTACGCCTTCTTTTGCATACGCACACAGCAAGTCATCCGCTTCAAACCCGCCCAATTCCGCACGCTTAAATCCGAAGGTATCGATCATCCGGAAGATGTGCGGGATCTGCGTAAAGAAGTCATCCGGCGTCTCGGCGCGGCCGGCCTTATAGGCCTCGTATTCCACGTGTCGGAAGGTCTTTTCTTCGGCATCGAAACAGAAGAGTAGACTGTCCGGTTGCTCGGTTTTGAGGATCTGCATCAGCATGGATGCCACACCGAAAATAGCGTTGGTCTGGAGCCCGTCATTCGTCTTCATACCGCGCGGAATCGCGTAATACGCCCGGTACATAAGATGGTGGCCGTCGATCAGAACCAAGTGCTGTATGCCTGAAAGTGTACCAGAAAAGGCCGCTAGCGCTTGCGGAAATTACGAAATAGAAATGTACAATAGTCCCCTTCCTCGGCAAGGCACGGGGCTAGGAAAAAAGGTCATTTTCAGGTATACTAGTTAGAACTCAATACACAAACCAAATGACCCCAAACTCTCCCTCCTACGACAACAAGATTGCAAGGAAGTACTCCTTGAAAACGCTTGAGGAAAAGATCAAAAACAAGCTCGCCTTGCAGGAGGAGCTGGGCTGGATTCCTGAACCAAAGCGCCCGGTTGTCTGTATCCCAAGCGGGATGACAGAAGCTCTCGGCGGCAAGCTTTTCGAACAGATGATCGAAGGTTTGCAGGAATTACCGATCGAACTCGTGGTCCTTGGTCGCGGTTCTGAGAAGTATGGAAAGATGCTGACTCAACTCGCGAAGACAGATAAGCATCGTGTTGCGATCATGTCCGATGATGAAGATTCGCTACGCAAAATGCTCGCCGGTTCGGATATCGCACTGTTCTTTGCTCCGGTCTCGAAAGCAGCCGAACTCGACCTTGTCCTCCGGTATGGAGTCGTCCCGGTTGCGATGCCAACAGGGCATCTTGAAAACTACAATCCGGTTCAGGAAGCAGGAAATTCATTCCTGTATGAATCCGCCACGATGTGGCAATGTTACGGAGCGCTCGTTCGTGCACTCGAAACATTCAAGTTCCCGTACGACTGGCGCACGATTCAGCGTCACGCGATGGAAACGTCAGAATAACTTTTTAGACGTCATCATCATCGGCGATCCCGAGATCGTCCAATTTGTTGTGCTTGCCACCGGATGGTTCTTCGTCGAGATCGATATCATCCAAATCGTCGAGCGAGACTGAATCGTCATCGTCGTCATCACCGTACGCACCACCGTTATCATCGTCATCGCCGTCAAAGGCGAACGCAAACGGGAAGAGAAGAGTAAGTTCCATGAAAGAAGAGGAAAGTGCCGCGAAGCATAAGCAAAAGAAAAGGGATTGCAAGCAGATTTAGTGTTTTGGGTGCTCGGATACCCCCAATCGACGTACGAAGAAGCGATGAACCGCCTCTGGCGGGAGGAAGAGAAGGTAGGTTCCAGGCAGCAGGAGGAACCACCCGAGACCTAGGAGCAGAGCGATAGAGAGGTGGAAGAGAAAGCCCAATACAAAGAAGATCCAACGGAGCTTTGGGATCCAGAGACCTCCAGCCAACCCGACTTCCAACACCTTCACCCCGTAGACCAACCAGTCATAGGTCGACGTACTCCAACCCTTTTGCACAAACCAGAATGCGAGACGCGTTCCGAGGATACTTTGCAGTGAATGCGAAAGTTGCAAACCATTTTGCCAGTCGGGTGCGAAGACTTTGGAGATTCCCGAGATCAGATACATCGCGGAGATCTGAACGGCGATGATGCGCTGCGGCAAGACGGAGATCGGATGCCAAGCGCGAAATGATCCGTGTTTCCACTTCATCGCGACAGAAAAGGTTCGATCCGCTCCACTGAAAATCAGTACAAAGAGGAGAAAGAACACGATGCTGTCCATCGTTGAAACGAGGAGATGTACACCGATGATCCAAAAGTAGATCGTTACGATGAACGCAACGATCGTCGCGAGACGGAAGAAGCAACCAATCAGCATCAGAACAATTACAATCATCAACGCAATCGCGAGTGTTCCGGAAAACATCGGTGATGATGGAAGATCAAACAGCGCAATCGCAAAACCTTGATCGGTAAACAGTGCATCGAAGTTTTGGAATCGCAATCCCCAGACGATCAAAAGATACACCGAAAAACAGATGCGGAAGATCGCGAGACTATGCGGCGGAACCTTTCGGAACCACCATGCTGACCATGCCTGTGCGAGTTGTTGATGCTTCATGGCACGGTGACGAGAAGGTGGGTCTTGGTCGCTTCGGGCGTTCTGCCAGCATCTTGTCCGTCCGGAGACTGCGGCCAGGTGACGAGGGAAATTCTGAGTGCCTGTGCCGGCTGACGCTGATGCTTGAGATACGTGAGGAGATTGGATGCGAACTCTTCAAAACGAGCCGTCCTCTCTTCATCTGAAAGTGCCGCCAACAAAAACAGCGACGTCCGCTTCCCTCTTGGGAGTGAAACGAGTGTTTCGGGATCGATGGTTTCCCAGGAGCCATCCGCTGACTGAACTTCAATCAACACATCGTAATTTTCACGATCGTAAAATCCGAACGGTGCCAACATGTCTGCTTGAAATGCGAGGACCTGCTTTGGAAAGAACATCGTCTTCCCTGAGAGCGCGTATGTTATACCAATGAGCAACGCAAAGAGATATCCGAAGACGAGGAGGTTTCCGAAGATACGTGAGGATTTCACAAGAAAAGTGTAGCAGTGGATGTCTGATGGAAAGAGTCGAATATACCAATACTATTTATTCCATACGCATGTGCCCTGCGAGCAAACCATGGATACAAACTCGGTCGTTTGCCAAAAATGTGGATTACAATCGGTCGTTTGCGTGCAAGATTTTCCTCCATACTGAGCATTCATTTCTTCAAAACTAAGATTGTTTCTTGTTTTAAATCGCAGAAAGACAGTTAACAAAAGAAGTCCGACGAAAAGAAAGAGGGCAATGGAAAAAACTCCGACGGAAAAAATAACAACCAGCCGATTCATACGTAGTAATTTCAACATACTTTGGTGGGTCGGGTGGGACTTGAACCCACGACCAAGAGATTAAGAGTCTCCTGCTCTACCAACTGAGCTACCGACCCGGGAGCTGACAAACGATAGCAAGGCTTGAGCGGTAATTCAATGCTAGAGCACCTTCCTCGGCTTGATCCGTCCGGCGTGCTTCGGATCATTTTCCAAGATCGCACACGGCAGACCGTCAAACCACGCAATAGTGTTCGCAGTGCAGAAGCCTTCAATTGTACGACCATGTTCCAAGTGCGCCCACTCTTCCGCTGTGACCTCTTTCTTGTTGAAAATATGCATGATGTCCTTGAGCGGCATGACATCAGTCCAGGTTGCATCTTCCGGTTTCACTGCGTCTTTGAGATCCCATTCCCCTACCTTGGTTCGTTCGAGCGCACTCATATATGCACCGCATCGGAGGAGTTCTCCAAGATCGTAAATGATGGTGCGAACGTAGGTACCGGAACTGCATGCGATATGCAGTGTCATCTTTGGATAATCGTACGAAAGGATGTTACAGAATTGGATCTCCACTTGGCGCGGTGGGATCGTGACCGGAACACCACGACGAGCTTTGCGATACGCACGTTCGCCTCCGATGCTGACGGCGGAATAGACCGGTGGAATCTGTTCGATCTTTCCGACAAGACGTTTGTTGATCATCACTTGCACGGCATCCAAATCTTTCGACGGCTCGCCACCTTTTGGTCGTGTGACAGGACTGATGATGCCCTCACTATCATAGGTGGTACTCGTCGCACCGAGGGTCGCTTCGGCGATATACTCCTTTGATGCATGCTGAAAGAGTTCGACCGTTTTGAGTGCCTTGTTTCCAATGGCTAATACCATCAACCCACTCGCGAGTGGATCCAGCGTACCAAGATGTCCGATGTTGCGCTCGGAAAGCGTGCGTCGAACCTGCCCCACGATATCGTGGCTTGTGGGACCGACTGGCTTATGGATAAGGAGATAACCGTGACGCATCGCGGAGGATTATAGAGAGGAAATGGGGTTTGCGTAGCGAAAAATGTCATAGTGGATGAAAGCTGAAAGCAGGGTTACGATACGGGCATGAATCTGACACTGAGCTGGGATCTGTTTATCATCGTTTTCTTTGCAACGGTGATGGCCTACAGCTTCATCATCGGAAAGACGCAATCGGTGCAGATTGTCATCGCCTCCTATATAGCAATCCTCGCGACGCAGGGTATCGGCAATATTTTGCTGCGTATCACGGGTGAGTCCGCGCCGATCCTAGGAATGATGGGAATCGGGATGAGCGTGCAAGTGCTGTCGATCATGAAGATCATTTTGTTCATCTTCTTCATCATCATGCTGTCCGTGCGGAGCGGCATTCATGTCAGTTACGAACGCGAAGGAAGTTCGATTATGAATATCGTGTACACATCACTGTTCGGCTTCTTCTCCGCCGGTCTGATGGTCTCGACGGTCCTGACCTATGCAACCGGTCGCGGCATTCTTGATACATCGAGCATCGCTTCCTCCGCAGATGTTGCGGAAAAACTGGCCGGCAGCCCGCTCATGCAGATCATGATTCTCAACCAAGATTTATGGTTCACACTCCCTGCATTGATGCTTGTGGGCGTAGGTTTCATCAAGAATAAATAGGTTTACGAAGAAAAAAGACCTTGCAAGTCGCTAAGAACCTCTGACAGAATGAGCAAAACTTCCTCCCACCTCTCATGAAGCGATTCTTTACATCTCTCTCAACCGCAGCCTTGCTTTCGCAGGTACGCGTCTTCCAAGCATTTGCTCAGCTCGGCAGCGTTCCGGAAATCCCTGATACATACGACACAGATGGGGTAGGTACGGAAGGATTCATTGATCTCGTGCTCCGTGTCATCACGATCATCCTCGATGTCATTCTCGTCATCGCCGTGTTGTTCGTCATCATCGCTGGTGTCCGTCTTATCGTCTCGGGAGGCGACGAAGGCCAGAAAGACAAAGCAAAGCAGACGATCATCTACGTCATTGCAGGTATCATCGTCATTCTCTTCGCTCGCGCGATCGTGACGTTCATCTCCGGACTCTTCGTCGGAGATTAATCTCTTAGTTCGTTATTGGAAGGACCTCGGGGAAACCCAGGTCCTTTTTTTGTGCCTCTTCGCTTTGCAATTCCGGTGCGACACGCATCGGATCACGCACGATGATGGCTGATGGAGTCACTTCAAGAATGTCGCTTGCGGGAATCGGTGAACGCAATGTCAGAAAGCGCTTGGGAAATAACCATTCTGTCATACATGTTTTCGTATCGAACTGAATGTCATACAAACGACCAAGATATCGTCCGGTTGTTTGAACGATGATGCGCTGTCCCAAAAATTTTCTTGGATCATCAAGCGCAGATGCGATACGAAGAATATCTTCCGGCGGACTGATGTATTCCGTACTGCGAACATGGACTGCTGTTCCCCATGCGGTGATGGATGCGGATGCCACGAAGAGATTATCGGGCATGAACCATGAGCCTGATTGCAGGTAAAAACCCTCTATTTTGCCGCTATCCGCATGAATCAGGGGGTAGGACAGGCTGCCCACGAGCAGCTCCTCCTGGTCGGCTATGACCGGTGTGCCGAGAGCAGTGGAAACTCGTACGTGCATGCGCTATACTCTACTCCAACATGCACCTCTTCGCAGGATCTTCACATCTGGCACTCGCGGAAGACCTCGCGAAGCAGTTGAAAGTGAAACTTGGAAAACTCTCACTGAAGAATTTCAGTTCGGGAGAATGTTATGTGAAATTCGACGAGTCCGTTCGAGGAAAAGATGTCTACATCGTACAAACTGGATCATCGACACCGAATGAAGATTTGATCGAACTCTTCTTGATCTGCCAGGCGGCCAAGCTCAGCTTCGCAAGTTACGTGCACGTCGTCATGCCGCACTTCCCGTACGCACGTCAGGATCGTGTTGCGGAACCACGCGAACCGATCTCAGCCAAGCTGATGGCGCATCTTTTGGAAACATCCGGAGCCGATCACGTCATCACATTGGATCTCCACTCGGATCAGATTCAAGGATTCTTCAACATCCCGGTCGACGTGTTGGATGCACGCCCGGTCTTCGCGGCATACTTCAAGAAAAAGAAAATCAAAGATCTCGTCATCGTTTCGACGGATGCCGGTGGAGCCAAGCGCGCCAAGAAATTCGCCGACATGATGGAAGCCGACCTCGCAATCATGCACAAAACGCGTGCCGAACATCACAAAGCCGAAATCCTCGAAGTCGTCGGTAACGTCCAAGGTCGCACGTGCATCATTTTCGATGACATGATCGATACCGCTGGCAGTCTGCTCTCCGCCAAAGATGCCTTGATCAAGCGCGGTGCCCACAAAGAAATCTACGCTGCAGCCACACATCCTGTCTTCTCAGGCGAAGCGATCGCACGTCTGACCAAAGCTGGATTCGCAGAAGTTGTGGTGACGGATAGCATGCCGGTCGAAGGCACATTCAAAGGCCTCACGGTCCTTCCGATTGCTCCGATGCTCGCAGAAGTCATGAAGCACATCGAAAGCAAAGAGAGTGTGACGCAAATCTATAAGAAATAACTCTTTTCTGGGCTTCAAAAAGCCATTGCATTGAATACGTGTGCTTCAGTACACTATTTCGGTCATTTCCCTATCTTTTCTTATGCAGAAAATTCTTTCCGCAGTCCTCTCGGGCGCCTTGGCACTCAGCGTGCTTCCGGCATTCGCACAGGACGCATCCTCGAGCAGCTCCAGCTCCTCATCGAGCGCAGCAAGCTCCGAATCTTCCTCGAGCAGCGTCAGCTCTTCTTCGAGCTCCGCTTCCTCGGTTTCTTCATCTTCTTCTTCCGTCATGTCACGCAAGGCAACGGAATGTGAAATGAAATTCGGTCGCGACAAAGTCCTGTGCATGCAGGCTTTCCTCGCTAATAACAGCCGCCGTGCTGCTCGCGTCATCCGCGAAGTAACGAACAAGAAGCCTGTCTTGCGCCAAATCCGCAAAGAAGAGCGCAAGATCATCCGTAACGCCCTCAAGGCTACGGTTCGTCAGCGCAACTTGAAGCTCCGTGAAGGACGTCAGACGTGCAAGGCTCTCACGGGTCGTGAGCGCGCTGCATGTCTCTTGGAGAACCTCACAGGTCGCACACGTCCAAAGCCTACGAGTTCTTCTTCGTCTTCGATGAGTTCTAGTTCGTCTTCGATGAGCTCAAGCTCTTCGTCCATGAGCTCCAGCTCCTCGACGAGTTCGGCAGCATCCAGCTCTTCCTCTTCGGTAAGCTCGATGTCTTCCAGCTCTTCCAGCAGCTCAAACTAAACGTGATCTTTAAAAATGGGTAGGGAGGCCGATTCCGGTCCCCTACTCATTTTTTGATTGTTAGAGCGGAAATCGGTATAGTTTGCTGCGCTTCTGGCGTTCTTTCGTAGTCAGAAGATGAAACATCACGGGCGATTAGCTCAGCTGGTTAGAGCGCGACACTGATAATGTCGAGGTCGCAAGTTCAAGTCTTGCATCGCCCACCATTCGACTCACTACGTTCGCTCATGGTCCCGCCGCTTCGCGGCTCGGGCCATTTTGCAAATCGAATGACTCTGAGAGAGCGAAGCGAATCGAAGAGCTATTTGCAATCCTCCCGATTTTCATGCGTCATACATTTGAAGAACTTGCGAAAGATACCCGTATAGGCACATACTTAGTTTTAATTACCTCCTCCCAATCATCATTATGATGAGCAAAAATCCTATCAGCGGCCTTTCTTGCATTCTCCTCATCGTAGGAGGACTCAACTGGGGTCTCGTCGGTCTCGCTGCACTCGTAAGCGCAGGTAGCAACTGGAATGTTGTGAACCTCCTTCTCGGCAGTTGGCCAATGGTTGAAGCTATCGTCTACGTTCTCGTAGGCCTCGCTGCAATCTACTCAGTCATTGAGTGCTTTGCAGGCAAGCACCAGCATTAATCGTGTACGACAAAAAGAAGGCCTCGAGCAATCGGGGTCTTTTTTTAGAGTGATTGCAAGAACTGCCCGAGCGACAATGCATTCGGAAGCGAGGTGCCATCCAAGACGATGTCTAAAAGTTTTTGCGATGGAAGATGCAATGTCGCATCAAACAAGCGATCACCCGTTGCACCGCTGAAGTACAAGCCTGTGCAGCGAACGAGTTCTGCAGAGAGCGTCTTGCAAGCCGTTTCCACCGTTGCATCCACGCCAGCATCAGTGAAGATTGAACGAGCCTGCTGCTCCAGAACGAGCTGATCGGCCCATGGCACCATCATTTCCTCCTGCTGTACTGTTTCCATCGTGGATGTGAACGCATCAGGTCCCAAGAGTGATTTTGCGAGCGTCATGAATTCCTGCTTCATGGCTTTCAAACGCTTGGTATAGATCGGGAATCCTTGGCGCTCAAAATTCAGAATCGTTTCATCTAAGAGCGGCAAGAGTAACGATGTTGCCTGAGCAGGTCGTTCGACGACAGCGCGCTTCGATAACTTGGAAAGGTGTTCGAGTGCAAGATCTGGGAGCAAGTGCTGACGAGCGATGATGAACATGCCGTGCGACCAGGACAATGCATCTGCATCAGAAACAGCCAGAATGCTGGCAAGAATGTCGTTACTCTCCGCACTTTGTGGCAAAGCCAAGAGCCGAAGAGCAGCATATCCATCGAGTGGAATGGCCGGGTTCAGATCGTGCAATGCAGCAAAGAATGCGCGCGTTTCTGTTGGTAGCTGTTCGGATGCACGAATCATTGCGAGTCCATGCATCACATCATCTGATGTCGATGTCTCGATACTGCGCAGTTCCAGCGGTGGAAGAAAACTCTTCTGTTCAGCGAGCCACGTGCCTGGCAATGGTGATAATGCTGCCGTCTCGAGGCGTGCGCCGTTGAAGACGAGCTGATGTTCACTGGCAAGCAAGCGATGCAAGATGCCATCGCTTACAAGGAGTGGACCGTCGAGTGCGGCAATCACGAAGCTTCCTGTTTCATGCATGACAAACGCGGATCCACCCAAAACGAAGATATCGAGATCCTCTACCTTCACCGAACCCAGACGTTCCGCAGCGATGCGCATTGTTCCTGTTTTCAGGGTCACGGAAGAACCATCTGTTTCGAGAGTTGTCGACGGTTCAAGTTGGAGTGTGATGGTTTCACCGAGTGGAATCTCTTTCTTTTCAGAACCCGATTGCAGCGTTTCCATTGTCTCCTCTGGGGCAAGCAAGGATGCCTGCGGCTTCATCTGACTCCAGGAAAAAACAGCCACACACAGCCCTGCAATGAGCGCAAAAGCGACAAAATGACGGTGGGAAGTGGTATGTGTGTTATTTTCCATTTTCCTCTTATTGTAGCAGAAAAACGCTGTTTTTTCAATATCGGACGCTTGTGTAATGGCTTCCCTATGGGCCACAGTGGCCCTATGCGCATCCTTGGTATTGACCCCGGCCTGGCGACTGTTGGTATCGGTCTCATCGAGGCTGAACATAACCGCTATACCGCGCTGGATTGGCTCACAATCACCACCAAACCGGCTCCCATGACCGGCCGGTTACTCGAGCTTGGGAATGACTTAAACGGCTACATCAAAGAGATGAAGCCAGACGTCGTCGTCATGGAAAAACTCTACTTTTCCACCAACCGAAAAACAGCGATGGATGTTGCCCATGCGCGCGGTGCGTTGATGCTCACGATCGCGAGTCATCACTTGCCGATCTTGGAACCGAATCCGATGGAACTAAAAAATGCGATCACCGGTGACGGACGGGCGGACAAAAAACAAATGCAGCAGATGATCACACGTATCTTGAAGCTGCAGGAAATTCCAACACCGGATGATGCCGCCGATGCGCTGTGTCTTGCGGTCTATGGCGGTATCTTTCACGCTTCGCGACTGACCAATCCTTTGCCTGTGAAACGGAAAACAGCACCGGTCGTTGCCTCTGGCAAATGAGTCGTCGTGAGGAAGACCTGCGTCTCACCAAGATGTTTAAGAAGTAAACTCTGATGACGATCATCGAGTTCAGAAAAGACATCATCGAGCAGAACGATCGGTTGTTCTTTGAGTGTCGATGCGAGATAGCGAACTTCCTCAAACAACAACGCTAAAAGCGCTGTGCGTTGCTGTCCGCGTGATGCGAAGGTTGCGATGCTACGGCCATCCGCGAGCAGTTCCCAATCATCACGATGTGGACCAATGGTTGTGGAACCCACAATGATGTCCCGCTCACGAAAGTGCGTCAGTAATTCGAGGAGATGTGCGGAGATATCTTCTTTGTTCATTGCTGTCGTTTTACGTTGATAGTTGATGGTCGGCGTTGCCCATGTTTCGCCGAGTGAAAGTAGTTCTTCCGGCAACGTCGCGTTCAAACGATCGATCAAATCCAAACGTGCCACGGTCATATCTGCACCAAATGCAGCCACTTGCGCATCCCACGGTGCCAGATCATGCGGCTTTGCTTCTTGATCTTTGATACGACGGAGCAAGGTGTTGCGCTGCTTCACGATCCGTTCGTACTCGCGTGCACTATGGAGAAATTCTGACGACAACTGCATCAAGAGTGTGTCTAAAAAGTGTCGACGACGACTCGGGCTGCCGGTGAAGAGATCCAAATCTTCCGGAAAGAAAGAAATGGTCGGCAAATGCCCAATGAAGCGCTTAAACGGCGTGCGGACATCATTGATAAAGAATGCTTTTTGCTTCCGCGGCT
>JALHMU010000006.1 GCA_022843885.1 Candidatus Peribacteraceae bacterium
CGATGTTGTGCTTGCAAGACGTGCCAAAAGAACTTGTCTCCAAGTATGGAATCGTTGACATCCTGTCGGACGAGAAGGGAAAGGAAAGTCGACTCAAAAAAGTGAAGGGAATGGTCGAGAAACCAAAGCCTGAAAATGCTCCAAGCACGCTGGGTATTGTCGGAAAATATATCATCCCACAGCACGTGCTTGAGATCCTGCATACGATCGAAGAAGGGTCACATGGTGGGGAAGTTCGACTGATCGATGCACTCATCAAAGAACTCGGATCGACGGACGTTTTCGGATACGTTTTCGAAGGCACCCGTCTCGATACCGGGACACCTGAAGGATATAAAGAAGCAGTGAAGATGCTGGGGTAATTACTTGAGCTCACGCTTCAGTAATTCAACCTCATCGCGGAGATCGGCTGCTTTCTCGAATTCCATGTTTTCCGCAGCCAGTGCCATCTGAGCTTCCAGCTCTTCCACCAAGCGTTTCTTCTCGTCTTTCGGGATCTTGGTGTGATCGTACTTACGAACGTTCTTGAGCTTGGCCTTGGTGTGTTCCTCGGCGATGTCTTTAATGGCTTTGAGGATCGTCTTCGGTGTGATGCCGTGCTTCTTGTTGTACGCCACCTGAATGGCTCTGCGACGATCCGTTTCTTCGATAGCTGCCTTCATGGCATCGGTCATAACGTCCGCATACATGATGACATGGCCTTTGACGTTGCGAGCGGCACGACCAATGGTTTGGATCAACGCATCGCGTGAACGGAGAAAACCCGGCTTGTCGGCATCAAGAATGGCGATGAAGCTAACTTCCGGAAGATCGAGTCCTTCACGCAGCAGGTTGATACCAACGACGATATCGATGTCACCGGCACGCAGCTGGCGCAGAATTTCGATTCGTTCCATCGTTTCAATGTCGCTATGTAAATAGCGCACTTTTTGGTCGGCATCTTGGAGGAATTTCGTGAGATCCTCAGCGGATTTCTTCGTGAGCGTCGTAATGAGCACGCGTTCTCCATTCTTAATGGTGCGTTGCACTTCAGCCATAATATGATCGATCTGATTTTTCTTTGGGTGAATCGTCACGACTGGATCGATGAGACCAGTCGGGCGAATGATTTGTTCGACGATCTGATCTTTCGATGTTTTGGAGTACTCATACTTTCCTGGTGTTGCCGAGACATACACGGCTTGGTTCACACGCTCTTCAAATTCGTTGAATTTCAATGGACGGTTATCCAACGCGCTTGGCAGACGGAAGCCATAATCGATGAGTGTACGCTTGCGGCTTAAGTTTCCTTCGTGCATCCCCCCGATCTGCGGAATAGAGATATGTGATTCGTCAACGAAGAGGAGGAAATCTTCTGGAAAGTAGTCGAGCAATGTTTCCGGTGGTGTACCTGGTTCACGATTGCCGAGGTAGCGGACATAGTTTTCGATACCGGTCGTGTATCCGGTTTCGAGAAGCATTTCCATGTCGTATTCCGTACGCTGCTTGATGCGTTCGGCCTTCGCGAGTTCACCCATCTGGAGTAATTCTTTCTCGCGTAGGTTCATGTCTTCGCGGATGCCGCTCACAGCACGTTCGATCTTCTCGCGCGTCGTCACGTTGTGTGCGGCTGGGAAGATGGTGACTTCCTGCATATCGCCGATGAGTTCACCGGTGAAGCTGTCGACTTCTTGAATCGTTTCGATTTCATCGAATGGCAATTCGATGCGGATCACGGTATCACCGCTCGGTGGGAAGATTTCGACTGTGTCTCCGAGGACGTGGAACATTCCTTGCTTGAATTCCATCGCACTGCGACGATATTGGATGTCAGTAAGTAAACGTAGTAAGCGATCGCGCTGATAGGGCTGGCCGCGTTCAAGTTTGATGGCGAGCGCTTCGTAATCTTCGACGCTACCAAGACCGTAGATGCATGAAACCGATGAAACGATCAGAACGTCGCGGCGGGTAAGCAAGTTATGTGTAGCAGCGTGGCGGAACTTTTCAATTTCTGCGTTGATACTCGCATCTTTCTCAATATAGGTATCGGTCGTCGGCAAGTATGCCTCCGGCTGGTAGTAGTCGTAATAGGAGACGAAGTAACTGACGGCATTATCCGGGAAGAAGGATTGGAACTCACTACAGAGCTGTGCTGCGAGCGTCTTATTATGTGCCAACACGAGTGTCGGGCGCTGCAATTCATTCACAATATTCGCCATTGTGAAGGTTTTTCCAGTACCGGTCGCCCCCAGGAGGGTCTGGTGCTTCTCACCCTTATTCAGCCCGCCGATAAGTTTCTCAATGGCTTTTGGCTGATCGCCTGTCGGTTTGTAGTCCGAAATGAGCTTAAATTTCTTGTTTTGCATGAACGGTCATTGTACCCCAAACAGCGCTTCTTTCAATGGTTTCAAGTCAACTTGCCTTCTTTTTCCAGGAGGAGTGAAATGGGGCACTTTATGGAACTTGACGCTTCACACGCATCCGGCAATGACTCTTCTGATCCGCTTGTCGATGCTCAGAGTTCTTTTCTTCAGAAAGTGCAAAATCTGTATCGGAAAGAATATTTCATAACACGCCAAAAACTGGAGCAGATCTTGGGGGCATCCCCAGATGATGTCGGCTATGAGTACAGCCCTCGAAAGAGGCAGATCGTCGCGGGCATTTGGTACGAACCCGGAGAAATGTTTAAGGGCACGCCGGTGTACCGGTACCTTCCTTTTAAGAAGAAGATCATCAATGGCGCACTCGAGGACATACAACCCGCAGAAAGAAATATTTTGTATATATGGACGATCGACGATCGCATCGAAGAACTGCGCAAAAGAATGGGGCAGATTTTGGAAGATCCGATCCAGGCGCAAACTCGTACGTACGATCTTCAAAAACTGGAAACGAAGGTCCGGAATTTAACGGTGCTCAAGAGCCAATACAAATAATTCTGGCCCTGCCATTCTTCTAAATTTGCGGTACCCTAGAACTGATGATTGACCTGCAAGATCTCCGCGCCCGTCCTGAGGCATACCAAGATGCCGCTGACAAAAAGAATATCAAGATTTCGATTGATGAATTTTTGAAGGTCGATGCATTACGACGCGACTTGATCGTTCATGTTGAAGAAATGCGCGCGAAGAAGAACAGTGTCAGTAAAGCGATGCCCACATTGAAAGGTGCCGATAAAGAAACGGCGCTCAAGGAAATGAAGGAGCTCGGAACGATCATGAAAGAGAAAGAAGACGCGCTCGCAATGGCTGAAGATGCATGGAAAACGATGCAATTGAAGTTGCCGTCAATTCCTCACAAGAAAACGCCAATCGGAAAGAGTGACAAAGACAATAAGGAGTCCAAGAAAGTCGGAAAGGTCCCGACATCCTTTACAGGAAAAGATCACATGGCATTGGGTGAAGCACTGGATATCGTCGATATGGAACGTGGTGTGAAAATCGCCGGTGCACGCAGTTATTTCTTAAAAGGTGATGGTGCTCGACTTGAACAGGCGCTCCTTCAATACACGATTCAGCATCTGACAAAGAAAGGTTTCACGTTGATGTCCCCGCCGCTCATGGCTGGGTGGGACGCATTGATGGGTACGGGGTTCTTCCCGGGCAATGAAGAGAATACATACGCAGTTGGCGTTGAAAAGGAACGTGGTGGAACGATCGAAAGTGACAACTTGTATTTGATCGGCACATCGGAAGTTTCTGTCGCGAGTTATCACAAAGATGAAGTTTTGAACCTAGATAAGCTCCCGCTGAAGTACGCCGGTGTGAGTCCATGTTTCCGTAGAGAAGCCGGTAGTTACGGTAAAGATACGAAGGGTCTATATCGCATCCATCAATTCCAGAAAGTAGAACAGGTGATCTTTTGTGAAGCCGATGAAACGAAGGCCTTGAAGATCTTCGACGAGATCCGCACGAATGCAGAAGAAGTCCTACAAGCACTGGAACTTCCGTACCGTGTGTTAGATGTGTGTACGGGGGATATGGGTCAGGGAAAGGTCTTCATGCAGGACATCGAAACATGGATGCCAAGCCGCGACAGCTACGGCGAAACTCATAGCTGTTCCTATTTGGGTGACTTCCAGGCACGTCGCTTAAATATTAAGTATGAAACGAAAGATGGAGAGAAAAAATTCGTCCACACGCTCAATAACACGTGCATTGCGAGCCCACGTATCTTGATTCCTATCTTGGAACAGTATCAGAATAGCGACGGTTCCATTACCATTCCTGAAGTTCTTCGGCCGTTCATGGACGGTCAGGCATCCATTCCCGCCTAAGCTTATGAAGCCTTTGTTTCTCATCGCCGATGATTCGATTCCAAAGACGTACTTCCTGAAGTCGCTGATTAAGAAAGCTGATTTCCCGGCGGATATGCTCTTTGCGCAAAACACCACCGATGCAAAGAAGCTGATCGATGAGAATCCGGGAATTTCCTTTGGATTCATCGACTACGAAATGCCACAAGACAACGGACCATCCGTGATCAAATATCTGAAAGAGAAAAATCCTGACGCACGGATTGCGCTCGTCACTGCGTACGGGTCAGAAAAGTACCATGATGACGGAACAGCTGCAGGTGCGGAGGAATTCGTTTGCACGACCTGGGCTGAGGATGATGTCGCACGAAAGATCGCCGAGATTTTAGATTCCTGGCGCATCACTGCAAACGCCATCGCGTAGATGAAAATCCTCTTCACCAGATTCCCTCTTGAAAGTGCTCTCGGCGGCGCCGAATGGCAGGTCATCAGTTTGATGGAAGGATTACGCGCACGCGGCCACAGCGTGGAATTTTTAGGAAGTTGTCCGGTGCTGCTCAAATTATGCAAAGAGCGAAACATTTCAACGGAAACAGTTCAGATCGGTCCGCCGCCAGTATCCAAGAAAACAATTTTGCGATTCTTTTTTGAGAAAGAGCGCATGCGTCGAACTCTTATAAAGAAAATAGCGGAACATGCACCTGAAAAAATAGTGATGCTGAGTCTGTCTGAAAAAATTCTGATCACTGAAAAAGATGTCCCTACTCATCCGGCCATTTTTTGGATCGAACACGACAAAGTTGGAAATTGGCTCACGAAAAACCCATGGCTCTCCCATCTGAAACGCAACAGTAGTTTTGCCACGACCATTACGGTCTCGAAGCTCAGTAAACGGCTGTACGAAGGGCTAAAATGGCCCGGGAATATTGTCGTACTACCGAATGGCATTGATCCGAAACGCCTCGAAGGGGCAGCTGAAAAATCGGTTCCGCCGTTGGTTGGATGTATCGCACGACTCTCGCCGGAGAAAGGTGTCGATGTGCTCCTTGATGCCGTCACGGATGTTCCCGAAGTAAATCTTACGATCGTCGGAAAGGGGCGCGAGGAAGGATTTTTGCGAACGATCATCATGGAACGACAGCTTGAGGATCGTGTATCCATCGTTTCATCAGTGGAACGTCTCGGATCGTTCTATCGTTCACTCTCGGTACTCGTGTTGCCATCCATCGAGAATGATCCATTTGGACTTGTTGCCGCAGAAGCGATGTTGTGCGGCGTTCCCGTCATCATCACAGACGAATGTGGCATCGCAGATTTTCTGAAGCACGAAGAGGACGCGCTTATCGTCCCCGCAGGGTCAAGTATTTTGTTAAAAAAAGCGATTGATTGGATTGTACGAGATCCTCAAAGAGCCCTTATCGTAGCGGAAAAAGGTCACAAGACTGCGGAGCGACTGTTCGGCCTTGAGAAAATGATCGATCGATATGAGCAAGTGCTTTTGGGAAACGAATCTGAGTAACGTTCGTTATACTTCACGTATGCGTGCGAAGGTTTTGAGTTTGATCATCGGTGGTTTTCTTTGCCTCAGTGTCTTGATCGTGTCGCAAGACGGAAAGAAGGATGCTTCGCCAAAAACTTTGGAGGAAATATCTGAGCATGAAGGGTTGGAATTGGAAGACGGCACTCGCCGTTTCACATTTGCGCATGGAGTGGATGCCGTGAGCATTCGTTCGGCAACAGATGATATTGATCTGTCCGTTCGTGCGCGTGAAGGAAGTGAATGGACCGACTGGGAGACACTTATGATTGAAAAAGAATTTGATCCGCTCTTACGAGAATCAAACCTTGTGATGTTTCAGAGTGCCGTTTTCGAATTGGAAGTACGCGGAAGTAGTAAAGGATATGTTGTGCATGCCATCCGCGTGTCTGATGAACCTGTACACACCCAGCTTGCAGCCGTCGGAAATACGTCACTCAGTAGCTCGCGTGTTATGTCACGTCGAGAGTGGGGTGCAGATGACGAATTGCTCTACGTGGACTCGGAACATCAATCGACCGAACGATCTGACGTCG
The DNA here is from genome assembly GCA_022843885.1 of Candidatus Peribacteraceae bacterium. Taxonomy (GTDB): domain Bacteria; phylum Patescibacteriota; class Gracilibacteria; order Peribacterales; family Peribacteraceae; genus JALHMU01. The sequence goes on from JALHMU010000006.1 coordinate 6,308, forward strand.
GCGACAACGGTGCTGCGAGCAGCGTGACGGGTGAAGCATCATCTGGCCGTGTGGATGACTGTGAACAGATGCAGCAAAACTATCCGAATGAATTCAAAGTAGCGACAACGCTGACGAAAGGTCCAAATGGACGCAAGTATCGCTGGCCGGTGTCGTACAGCAAAGCGGTGAAGCTGCTCGTCGTACATCACACCGCAATGAAGGTAACGGGTGAAACGCGCAGCGGTGTGGATCGCATGCGCGCGTTGTATGCCTATCACTCCGTGAACCGAGGATGGGGTGATATCGGGTATAACTTTGTGATCGATGAGAATGGTGCGATCTATGAAGGGAAAGAAGGTGGATCCTCTGTTGTCGCTGGCCATGCGTACTGCAATAACGTCGGAACCATCGGCATTTCGTTGATGGGAAACTTCGACACGGAGCAGCCAAGCCAGAAGCAAATGGAAAGTTTGAAACATCTCTTGGATGATCTTGCGAAGGAATACAATATTGATCTGGATGAGAGCACGACATTCCACGGAAAGACCTATGCGTCACCCATCGTCGGACACGGCGATCTGCTTTCCACGGATTGTCCGGGGTATTACGTGAAGCAAACGATGCCGCAGATCAGACAACAAACGATTGCTGGAAACTTTGCGACGGCAATCAAATTTCCACCGGCACCAAGTAGTGGCAAACCAACGGTAAAACCACGTGCACCAAGCAAACCGCGCGTCATTACAAAGCCGATTGCAGGACTCTCCGCAGCTGGTGGCACTACTTTGCAAATGAACCCTGGAGGACGTCAGCGCATCACGCTTTCCTACACCGCACCTGCAGATGGTCTCCGCCCTCGCAGTCGTCTGGGACAGATCAAAACATCGGATAAAGATCTGGGATTGTGGCTGGAAACCGGTGATGGCAATCCGCTCAAACTCACGAGCGTGCTCGTCATGCTTGAACGTTTGAAGCCGAACGAACATGTCGGTGTGCAGATCCTTGTGCAAGCCCCGACCGATGCAGGAAGTTACTGGTTTGAAATCGGTGGTGTCCGATTTGATGTTGTCGTGCAAGGTCGCCGTTCACGTGTGAATGAAACATCTCGACCGGCTGCAGAGCGTGTCAGTGAAGGCTTGATCCGCTCGGGTGTTCCACTCCGTCCGACGACACGAGCATCATCCTCTTCTTCATCTGTTTCATCTGCTACGACTCGATCTTCTTCCGAACATACGATTCGCGTCCTCCTCACCGCACTGACAAACCCAACCGTTTCCTTCGGATCAACGAGCACGCAATTCACGGCAAACGGCAGTCGCTGTGAAGCCACGATCAACGGTACGAAGCAATCTATGTCTGTTCTACGCATCGAGAATGTGGGGATCATTACTTTGAAGGCAGATGGAAAACAGCGCATGTATCGCGGGGTCATTGAATGTCGCATCGAGAACGGTGCGCCGATCATTATCAATGAATTGCCGCTTGAGGAATATTTAATGGGGCTCGCTGAGGAACCCGATACCGAACCGTACGAGAAGCAGCGTGCGTTTGCGATCGCAGCTCGAAGTTATGCGTTGTATTACATGGATCCAAGTCAGCGCAAATTCCCAGGCAAGCCGTATGATGGATCGGATAGTCCGGCAACATTCCAAGCGTACGCAGGCTACGGATTCGAACAGAATAATCCGCACTGGCTTGATGCACGTGAAAGTACGGCCAACATGGTGCTCACTGTGAATAACAACGTGATTAAAGTTCCATATTTCAGCTCCGATGATGGGCGCACGCGTGCACCGTCCGAAGTAGGTTGGTCCAGCTTCCCACATGCCTCAATTTTCTCTTCCAAGGCCGATCCTTGGTGCAAAGGCATGGAAAACCGAGGTCATGGCGTCGGGATGTCCGGATGCGGTGCCAAAGGCCAAGCAAATGAAGGGAAGACTGGTGAAGAAATCCTGAAGTATTACTATCCCGGGGCGACGATCCAATCGCTATGATTTTTTTGGATCTACTCGGAAAGCTGTAGCGCACAGCTTGCAAATTTTTTCGTGAACGTCATTTGATGTTCCGTCAATTTTTGGCATCGGAATCAATTCATGATGACAGTTCATAATACTGTCATTCGTAAATTTTCTGGGTTCAGCGATTGTTTTTCCTTGATCGTGCGCTGTTCCAATTGTGATGTGTCTTTCGGGTTCACCAGGGATTTTCATATATGAAAATGATCCGCCTGAGCGGACCATATTTCAAGAGAGAACGTCTTCGTTATGCGATGGCTTTTTTGAGTGCATCTACACGATCGGTCTGTTCCCATTTGACGTTCAAATCGTCACGGCCCATGTGGCCGTAGGCAGCGACCTGGCGATACTGAGGCTTTAAAAGATCGAGGTCGCGAATGATGGCAGCAGGCTTCAAGTCGAAGACCTTCTTTACGGCTGCCTCTAGGGCTGTATCTGGTGCGGTACCAGTACCGAAGGAGTTGACGTTTACGGAGACGGGCTCAGCGACACCGATGGCATAGGCAATCTGTACTTCACACTTTTTCGCGAGTCCGGCTTTGACAATATTTTTTGCGACCCAACGTGCGGCGTATGCAGCTGAACGGTCAACCTTGCTCGGATCTTTTCCAGAGAAGGCGCCGCCGCCGTGACGGCCATATCCGCCGTACGTATCGACGATAATTTTGCGACCCGTGAGTCCACAGTCACCTGGAGGACCTCCGATGACGAAGCGTCCTGTCGGATTGATGTGATAGATCGTTTTTGCATCGAGCCATGGACCACAGACTGGTTCGATGACGTGCTTCTTAATATCGGCGCAGATCTGTTCGTACGTTGCGTGTTCGGCGTGCTGCGTGGAGATGACGACCGTGTCGACGCGGAGTGGCTTGCCGTCGTCACTGTATTCGATGGTGACTTGGCTCTTGCCGTCCGGGCGGAGGTAATCGACCGTTTTGTTCTTACGAACGTCGGATAATTTCTTTGTGAGCTTGTGTGCGAGTGAGATTGGGAGTGGCATGAGTTCTGGCGTTTCATCGCATGCGAAACCGAACATCAAACCTTGGTCACCGGCACCCTGTTCTTTGTGCAAACCCGTGCCCTCATCTACACCCTGAGCAATGTCGGCGCTTTGTTCACCGACGCAGACCATCACAGCACAGGCTTTGTGATCGAAGCCGAACACTGCATCATCGTAGCCGATCTCTTCGATCGTCTTACGTGCGATACCGGCGATATCGATGTAGGCATCGGTACGGATTTCCCCGGCAACGACAACCAGTCCTGTTGTAACGAGACATTCACAGGCAACGTGCGCGGTTGGCTCCTGACGCAATGCGTCATCGAGGATTGCATCGCTGATCTGATCGCAGATTTTATCTGGGTGACCTTCGGTAACGGATTCGGATGTAAACAGGTGTGACATAAAGATGTGGGATAAAAAAATCTCCTCCGGCCAGGAAGAGTAGGTATGAAACTATCTTTCCCTCACGGGGCTGGAGGTCCCACCTTCTTCGGGGCTTGCCCTGAGGGCGAAGATCGAAGGGTTGGGGAGCGCTATCTGTGTATGTCGGGCCAGGTCCCTAGCGCTGCTCTTGATAGACGATGATGTTGCACCCACTTTACTAGTGGTTTTCAAACCCTGCAAGATCCCGCTTTATTGGCTTACTGATGCGATCGGACCAATTGGCAATTCGCGCACAAATCACTCACCTTCGCATGAATGCGACTGGAAAGTGCGCATGCCACCGGCGATTGATTCGCGGTGCGGCATGCATCCTGATTGAGCGCGAGCTCGCGTTGATCCGGGCTAAGTAATTCCGGACGGACGGAAAGTTTCAAGGAGAGTTCCCTCTCCTGATACGTATTCATAGGAGCACACTCAGCGTACGCCCGGCAAATACGGTGTCAATAAATTTATTTTGACGCGATTTTTTGCACCACAGGTGTGTGACCTGTATGAGTGAAGAATTTCGTTATACTGTCGCGGTCAATAAGGAGCGTGGCTGTATTGATAAGGGGATGAAAACGAAACTTTCCAATCGCCCATGCATCTTTATCAAACAGAACTTCGATCTTCTTTTCTGTGTCATAGATCAGGCCAAACGGTGTGACTGAACCTGGAGTCACGCGCAGTAATTCTTGCAATTCTTCTGCGGACGCAAAGCTCAATTCCTTCACGCCCACTTCTTTTGCGAGTGCTTTTGTATCGACTTTTTTATCGTGCATGACGATGGCGAGGATGTAACGGCCAGATTTTTTATCGCGCATCAGGAGTTGTTTCGTATGTGCGCCAGGCATCTCTGGACCTTCGTCTTTGGTGGAGAAAAGCGGTGCGTGATCGACGCGCTGAAAAGGGATATTCAACTCTGTAAGCAAGTTTTCAATGGTTTCTATCGGCTCCGGCATGTTGGAGATCATAGCAAAGTTGTTTCAAAGCCGTGGTGCTTTGGAGTACACTCGCATCCATGCTGAAAGCTGAGCAAAACTTCACATTTCTCCTCTTCGGAGCTTCTGGGCATCTTGCGAAAATCAAGATTTTCCCGGCGTTCTATTATCTCGCGCTGAAGAAGCGACTTCCAAAGGAATACAACATTGTGGGATATGCACGAACGGAGATGTCGGATCATGTGTTTCGAAAGCAGTTTTCTGACGCAGTGCATGAGTATGTTCCCGAAGTAAATCAGAAGGTGCTGGATGAACTGCTGGAACACGTCGTGTATCAGAACGGGTCATATGATTCCGTCGCCGACTATGAGACATTGAAAAAAAAGATTCTTGGACTGGAAAAAGGCTGGAAGATGAGTACGCGCTTGGCGTATTTGTCGGTGCCTCCGACTGTGTACTCCTCTGTTTTCCAAAACCTGTGTTCCAGCGGTATTCACGATCCAGATAAGAAGACGCACGCGTTTCGATTGATCGTGGAAAAGCCCGTTGGAACCGATGGAAAATCTTTCGAGGCGTTGCGCAAAGAAATCTACAGCTGCTTTGAGCCAAATGAAGTGTATTTGCTGGATCACTATCTTGGAAAAGAAGCCGTACGAAACGTGTACTACCTTCGATATGCAAACCCGGTCATTGAACGACTTTTGAAAAATACATTGATCGATCAAGTGCAGATCACTGCAGCCGAAGACGCGGGAATTGCAGGGCGAGCCGGATATTTTGATCATGTGGGAACGTTTCGAGATATGTTCCAGAGCCATTTGCTCCAGATTGCAGCCCTCTTAACGATGAGGCTACTCGAGAGCGACGAAGGAATGAAAGCCGCCAGGTTGGATGCATTGAAACAGTTGTATCTTCCACCTGCGGCCGATCTGTCCGACGTCGTCTTGCAAGCGCAATATCAGAAGGGGGTCATTGGAAAAGAAGCTGTCGTCGGCTATCTCGATGAGCAGGATATTGAGAATGATTCGCGTACGGCGACATTTGCTGCACTGAAGTTGATGAGTCGTGGATCACGTTGGGCAGGTGTTCCGTTTTATCTGCACTCCGGGAAGCGCATGCGAAAGAAAGAGACGCGTATCTCCATCGAATTTCATGAATCTCACACATTAGGGAAAAATCTTTCCAAGAATCGCCTGGATATTATTTTGCAGGGGGAAGCGGGGCTCAAATTTTATTTGCAGACGAAAATGGGTGGTTCTGAACCGCAGTTTCGCCCGCTTGTGATGGAAGATCCGCTCGTGTGTGTCGGCGATTGTTTGGTCGAACACAGTTTGCTTTTCCTTGAGGCAATCAACGGCAATCAGCAATGGTTTTTGGATCCTGAAGAGGTGCAAGCAAGCTGGAGTTTGATCGATCCGATCCAAGCCTACCTGTCAGAATCGTCGACTCCCTTGTTCCAATATGCAGCCGGCAGTGACGGCCCGCCAGAAGCCGACGCGTTCATCGCGCAGGATGGATTCCATTGGTTTACATGAACCCGGATGGCGTTATCATCACCTGCAACAGTGATCTGGATTTCATCCAGAAGAGTGTGCTGCTCTTGAAAGAAAAAATTGTACGCTATACAGCCAATTCACGGCTTCTTTTAGGGCTTTCTGGAGGATCGACTCCGAAACCGATCTATGAACAATTGGCCATGTCGCAAGCCATCGACTGGTCGAAGATCGACTGTTTCTTGATCGACGAACGATACGTTGCCCCTGATCACAAAGACAGCAATCAACATATGATCCGCACCGCGTTGAAACAAAATATCGTGGCACCCAATACGCTGTTGTCTTTGCATGAATGCGTGCATGCGTATGAACACACGATGACTGAGTTGCTGAAGAAAAATCTGCCGATGTTGATGATCCTTGGAATGGGGGAAGATGGGCACATCGCATCGCTTTTTCCGGGAGACACAGCGGCCTTAGAGGAAACACAGCGGCCCGTGCTGCATACGAAAACGAAGCACTTCGCTGTACACGATCGCATTACCGTGACGATGCCAGTCATCCAAAAGGCGGAGCGGGTTTTCTTGATTTCCGGCGAAAAGAAATACGCACTCCTCAAAGAAATGAAAAATGATCACCGTGATGCGATCAAATATCCCGCGCAGGAATTCTTGGATGAAAAAACGACGTGGATTACTCGTCCGTAGCTTCTTTCTTTGCTTTCGATTTCTTCTTTTCCATCGCGGCAATGTGTTTGGTGAGTAGGAGAATCCAGTTTTCACCACCTTTCTGTTTCAGATGATCGAGGGAGATACGAAGTGTCGTCCCACTGATGCGCCATGCGGAGTCCAAAGCGAGCATCGGCATGATTTCTTTGGCTGTGACACGCGGTGAAAGTGTGAGGACAATCTCCTGTCCTTTCTTCTCTTGCTCCATTTTGACACGGATGACTCCAGCCCGGCGGCAAGCCATTTTCAGACGCAAGACCAAGAAAAGATTTTTCACAGCGGGTGGCGGCGAACCATATTCCTGGCGCAGATCTTCTTCAAATTCAGCCAAGATAATCTCGTCTTCGCTGCCTGCAAGTTTTTGATACACGTTGATCTTCTCTTGTTCATCCGGAATGAAATATGTCGGCAAGAATGCTTCCACTGGGAGCAGAATTTCGACACTCATTTCTTCTTCTGCATCACCTTGTCCGCCAGCACGCAGATTTTCGACGGCTTGTTTGAGCATGCGGAGATAATGACTGACACCAACGGTTTGCATGTTGCCGGATTGGCTCGCGCCAAGAATTTCACCGGCTCCTCGGATCTCCAAGTCACGCATGGCGATCTGGAAACCGGAACCGAGTTCGCTTGCTTCGACGATTGCACGGAGACGTTTCTTCGCATCGTCTTTTAAGCGCTGTGAGTGGTACAAGAAATACGCATAGGCTTGAATTTTGGAACGACCGACACGTCCACGGAGCTGATACAGCTGCGACAAACCGAACTTTTCCGCTTCATTGACCACGAGAGTGTTTGCCCGCGGCAAGTCGATACCGTTCTCGATGATCGTGGAGCTGACGAGTACGTTAAATGTTCCATCTTTGAACGCGGCAATGCGCTCTTCGAGAAGTTCCGGCTTGAGCTGTCCGTGTGTGACGACAATCTTTGCGGTTGGAAGAAGATTTTTGAGTTTTGCAGCGAAGGCCTCGATCGTTTCGACACGGTTATGCAACACATACACCTGTCCATCGCGTTTTAATTCAAAGTCGATTGCCTGTCGCATCAAGGAGTCACTGTATTTTCGGACTTCCGTAATGATCGGGAGGCGTCCAGGTGGGGGAGTTGTGATTGTGGTGATGTCGCGTAGTTTGTGCAGACCCAAATTGAGCGTGCGTGGAATCGGCGTGGCTGTCATCGTGAGCATGTCGACAGATGCGCGGAGAGATTTGAGCTGCTCTTTTTGCTTCACGCCGAAGCGCTGCTCTTCATCGATAATAACGAGTCCTAGATTGAAGAATTCGACATCCTCCTGTAGTAAACGATGTGTTCCCACGATGATATCGATGTCGCCTTTGCGAAGTTTTTCGAGAATGTCTTTCTGTTCGGCAGCGGTGCGGAAGCGCGATAACATTTCGATGCGAACAGGGAAGCCTTTCATACGCTCACACATGTTGAGGTAGTGCTGGTTTGTGAGAATTGTGATCGGACTGACGAATGCAACTTGCTTGCCACCTTGGACGGCTTTGAATGCGGCGCGCATTGCGACTTCGGTCTTTCCGAATCCGACGTCACCACACACCAAGCGATCCATCACGTGTGGACTTTCCATATCGCGTTTCAAATCTTCGATCGCTTTCATCTGACCTGGCGTTTCTTGGAATGGGAATGCTTCTTCAAACTTATGCTGAGCCGCGTTGTCTTCCGGGAAACTGTGGCCCTTAGATTTAGCACGGCGGGCGTAGATATCGAGCAGTTCCTTGGCTACTTTCTGCGCTTCTTCACTCACTTTCTTCGTTACACGTTTCCATTCCCCTGAACCCAAGCGGGAAAGAGAAGGCTCATCACCTTCTTCATGGACGAACTTGCTGAGCTTGTCGGCTTGGTCGACCGGAACGAAGAGTTTATCGTTATCGGCGTAGTGGATTTCCAAATATTCACGTGCGAGATCATCGACATACTTCTGAGTCATACCCTCAAAGCGACCGATACCGTGCTCCATATGCACGACGAAGTCTCCCGGCTGGAGTGAGGTGATGAAATCGAGTGCGAGACGCTGGACGGACCGTTGCTTGGCTTCCTTGCGGAGCGTAAAGATCTCACGATCGGTGAGCATCGCAATTTTGAGATCTGGATTTTGAATGGAGTGTGGCATCAGCTCATCTTGATCTGAGGAAACGATCGTCATCGTGCCGCGCTTGCGTTCGTCATCGAGCGTGTGGTGAATCGCCTCTTCTTTAAGGATGTTGGCGAGCTCTTCGGCACGCTTCGTGACGACGAGCAGGAACCAATCCTGCTTCAACTTATCGCGGATATCGTTTAAGAAGTCCGGAAGTGTGTAGAACTTCAGAACAGAGAGATAGCGCACGTGAATGTGTTGTTTTTCACCTTCTGGGAAGGCTGTAAATGCCAATGTATCGTTCTCAGCTTCAGGAAGATCCTCTTGATCATCCATGATCACCAGCGTGTCGCTTGGAATCTGTTCATGGAGTGCGGCTTCGTGCTCCCACGTTAGTGGATAGATCGTTAATTCGTCACCGTCCGGTTCTGCTTTGGAAAGATCGTAACGATCAACCGAGAGAATTTTTTCGACGGTATCAAACGAGAAGCGAACACGCTTCACGACATCCGATCCAAGCGGGAAAATATCCAACGTATCACCAATGCGACGGTATTCGCCGGCGCTGAGGTACTGATCTTCACCATGGGTGTACCCGCGCTCGATCAGATCGCTGAAGAATGAGGCGAAGTCGATCGTGTCACCTACTTTCATCGTGATTTTTTTGTCTTCTAGATCAGAAAAAAGCGGCACGTCGGTCTGCCAGAGTTCTTTTGTGCAAATTGTCACACCGCGGCTTTGATACATCGAAAGCAGTCCGGAAAGTTCGGAAAGTCCGATCTCGCCATTGGCTGGGAGGAGAATTTTTTGCGGTGATGCCTCAAAGAAGTCGAGCCAGTGGGCCAACTCTTCTACGTGTGCCTCATCTTCTGTAATGACGATGGCGCTACGCGGATCAGAATCAAGAATGTGTCCCATGAGCAGCGCCTTTGCGGTCTCATTTGCGGCACCTGAAATCACGAGACGATGTTTGTCTCGAAGGAGTGGAGCCATCTCGCTGTGGGCGCCTTCGCCAAGCAGTAATGCCGGTTTCATACAAGGAATGCGTCCGCTGTCTCGCAAAAAACGGAGACAGCGTCTCTAAAAAGACGGGGAACTATTGTCTGTCACTATTATGCACTAATCCTCGGTCATGCGCAACGGCATGATGATGTGCAGGAACTTCTCATCGCCGGGCAATTTGAACACGGCGGGGTGCATTTTATCGGATAGTTCAAGCAGCAAGGAATCGCCATCTACGTGCGCCAGGAAGTCGATAAGGTACGTCGAGCTCAGTGCGATCTTATTGTTGTCTCCATCGATTTTGACGGCGATGAATGACTCATCTTTTCCAAGCTGTGTTTCCTGTGTCGAAAGTTTGAGGTTTTCTTTCTCAAGCGTGAATGTGATGCTGTTATTCACTTCTTTTGCGAAGTAATGCATGCGCTTCACAGCGGTGAGCAATTCTTTCGTGGAAACGACGGTCGATGTCTTCTTCTCTTTCGGGAGGATCTGTTCATAGTTTGGGAACTTACCATCGATCAAGCGGCTCAAAATCTGCGTAGATCCGGAGCGAACTTCGATCTGTTGATTACTCAGACTGATATCGACATTGCCTTTCTCTTTTTTGCGCTCCGCTTTTTTCTCTGTGGCCTCGCCTTCTTCCTCGGCCGGCTTCCCGCCGATGATGACGCGAAGCTCTTCGAGAACTTTCACCGGAATGATGCAGGAGATCTCCGAAGAGAGCCCTTGGACTGGGAGGCGGTACTCCGAGAGGCGATAGCTGTCTGTGGCAACGAGGACCAATTCATTCTTTTCCAGACGGACATACACGCCTGACAACACTGGACGTGATGTGGTTTTTGCACAGGCGAATGTGACAGCATTAAGGGCATCAAGCAGCGGATCAACTGGCAAAGAGAAAGATGTTTTCTTTTCAATAGGAGCAATGACTGGATACTCAGCTACAGCTTCTCCGGCAATGGTTGCCTTTGCATGTTTTGACTTCAATGACAGGTGCGTTCCTTCACTTGTTTCCAGTAATACTTCTTTATCTTGGTTGTATTGAATGAAGTTTAAAATTGCTTTCGCTGGAACTGTGATACCACCTTCATTTTCAATTTGTGCTTCAAAGTTTGTTACAATGGAAAGTTCTAAATTTGTTCCGCTCAATGTGCAACGCTTGCCTTCCACTTGCATCAACACATTTCCTAAAATCGGAAGTGTTTGTTGTTTACTGATTGCACGACTTACAAGTTGCAAACCTGTTAGCAAATCCTGTGTTTTACATGAAAACTTCATGCCGGGATTGTTGCGCAGATGTTACTCCAGAAGCAAGCTCTCTTTTTGGATGTTTTCTGAAGGTCTAATGAATAAGTAATTTAAATTATATTTATATAAATAGTCATCATAGAAGCGAAGGACAAACTTTCCATTTTTTCGGGAAAACGTGTGGAAGAATAGAAATTGTATTCGTGGTTTATCGCATCTCTCTGAGGATCAAAGACTTTGGTGAACAAAAGTGTGGTGTTGAGAGGGTGTGGAAAACTTGTTGAATTCGTACACCCCGATGGCTCCAGTCCCATCTTCTTTTATAATGGCTTCTGTAAGCCAAAATATAGACTCTATGTGGAGAATTGCGTGGGAATGGGGAACAGGCACTTTTCCCCCAATCCACAGGGTGTGTGGAAAACTATGGTTTTCATCCACAGCCACCTCACATGTTGTTAGACTGGTTTTTTTCGTTCTGCTGCATTCGGTGCTTGTGCGGTATTTTCGCGGACCGTTAGCACGCCATTTTTCATCTTCACGAAGGATCGGTCGGTAATATCTTGCGTGACGTAGGTCGCAGATTCGATGAATGTTCCTTCGCCGATTTTGATACCCGGCGCAAGCGTCACATGTACACCGATTCGCGAGTCTCGTCCGATGATCGTTCCGAACTTCACCTGGTGCGTTGAAATACGTTCTTCTTTCACGACTGACTCGATCACCTCTTCGTCCAAACGTAAGTTAGCGGTAACCGTTCCGGCACCGAGCGAGACGTTGTCATCCAGAATGGAATCACCCACATAACTTGAGTGGGTCCACACATTATTTCCCAAGATGGATCGAGCCACTTCGGTTCCAAAACCAATGACAGAATGTTCGCCGATAGATGATTGTCGTACGAGTGCATTGTTTGCGATCACCGTGTTCTTTCCGATGAAACACGGACCCATAATCGTTGCGTGCGCCATGACTTTCACTCCATCTTCGATCACAACCGGACCCTCAATGACTGCCGTTTCATGCACCTTCGCGCTCTTGGAGATCGATGCCTTCGTAGGGAGGAGTTCTGGCAGAACGGACAGCAGGTGCCACGGATACTTGATTGGCAGCCACGTTCCTTCGTATGGCACAGCGCGATATTCGGATGTCTGAAACAGTGCGTCGAGTGCTTGCTCATACCCATCATCATTTTTTGCAGCTGTCTTTTGCAGAGCATCCAAAAGCTTTTTTGGTTCGGTGTGTACGTGCGCAACGATGTTCACGAGGTCACTTGGTTCTTTGCCGGCGCCCGGCTTCTCCACAATCGAAACAATGCGGCCATCTTTCACAGTAAGGTAGCCGCCCGGGAAATACGTCGTCACGCGTTTTGCCAGCAGTGCACTATGCGTTTTTGCAGTCTTCACTAATTCTTTATAGGCACCACTTTCAATCATGTCGTTACTACTCACAACCAAGAGTGGTTTGTCAGAAAGTTTCGGCAACGCGCTGAGCAATGCACCCTGCATTCCGAGTTCCAAGTTTTCCTGCTCAATTAACTGGAGTGATGGGAAGAGCGAACGCACTTGATCCAAATTGTGTGTACCACCAACCAACGTAATGTTATCGATTCCTGCATCCTTCAATCGTGCCAACTGATGTTCAAGAACAGTTTTTCCGCCCACTGACCAAAGCGCCTTTTCACGGAGTGGCCAAAAACGAGTAGACCGGCCGGCGAGAAGGACGAGAGCTTGCATCAGTGGCTTAGAGTAGCACTATTTCCAGGTTAGCTCCATTGTACCTTGTAGGTCGGTACGCCACACGGGGATCTTCAAATCGCTATATCTTTGCAATACTTCAGCATGGGGATGGCCGTACGAGTTATCGTTGCCAACGGAGATCACCGCCAACTCCGGCGCGACAGCCATCAAGAAGTCGATGGAAGATGATGTGCGACCACCGTGATGTGGAACTTTTAACACATCCGCGCGAAGTGACGGTCCGAGCGCAAGAATGTGTTGCTCTGCCGCTTCTTCCATATCACCCGCGAAGAGCGCACTGTGATTTTTATAACGCAGACGCAAAGCAACCGATGCATCATTTACATTACTCATTTCAAAATCTGGTTTCGGCCACAGCACATCAAGAAAGACATCTTTTTCAACCATGATTGTTTCGCCAGGCTTCGCAAAGATCACGTCGGCACCTTCTGCTTTCAATAGCTCCAGAACGGCTTGATACCGCGGTGCGTCGTAGGCTGTACGTGCGAGCAACATGCGTTTGACGTTGTAGCGTTTAAACATTTCCGGAAACGCTGCGAGGTGATCCAAATGCGGATGCGACAGCACGAGAAGATCGATATCTCTTTGGAAAAATGAAAAGCGTGATCCGATTTCTTCTAACGGAGAAAGATCCGTTCCACCATCGATGATAATCTCAGCGCCGCGCGGGGTTTGTATGAATGTACTATCGCCTTGCCCGATACTTAAGAAAGAAAGATGCATCGCCCCATCGGGGATTCGCATATATTCCTTCACTCCAAGAAACACGATCAAAAAGATTCCAAACAGAATCGGGAAGACGTTTTTGGACCACGCAGCTTTTTGCATGCTCACTATTCTACCCCTTTCTCAGCTTTTCGACGTGCGGTGCGACGAGCGGCAAGCGCACCGGAGACAAGGACGACACCAAAGAGTCCTAGACCGCTTTGCGGCAACGTAATGACCTTCGTGATACCAGCGGATTCGTTTCCTGCTGCATCCTTCGCTTTCACGCGGACACCGAATGTTGTACCCGGCTTCATGTTCTCATGCTTGGCTTCGCGAGCTGTCGCAGGAAGTGATCCACTTCGTACGTAGGCGAGACCGCCTTCACTGATATCCACTTCGTACGATTCCAAATCTTTCGCTGTATCCTTACTTGGATTCCAAAACGAGAAGACGTTATACAAACCATTCGAAAGAAGTTTCGGAACAAGGCGCAATCCAGTTGGATCTTCCGGTGGAGTCGTATCGGTTGTTGCCGATGGAGACGAATTCATGCCACCTGCCATGTATCCATAAAATTCAATCTGCTTCAGTGTGACGGCCACGTTTCCTTGTGAGTCCTTCGCACTTCCGAACGTTGCGATGATGTATTTCTTTTCAGGAGTTTGCGGAGTCGTCGTCAGACGCATTTGCGCGCCAATCAATTCGACACCCGTCACAACCAATTGCGTGCCACTCTGGTCTAACACGATGACATCAGATGGCAGAATTTGCGTCGTTGTATCCAATGCATGTGAGAAGGTCAGAATGATCCCCGTCAGTGATTTCGCTTCCGCTTTGGAAAGTAAGAACTGGCCCATTGGTAGAGCAGAACTCGTACTGGATACAGCCGATGTCACCGAGGACTGTGCTTCAGAAGAAGAACTGGCTGGCGCAGTAAGAACAACATGTGCTTCCGATTGGAACGCGTCACTTTCCATGCCACCCGTATTTACCGCGAGAACAGATACGTACACATCTGGACCACTTGGAAGAGATGGGAACGTGTAGGTGAGCTGGTTATCAGCTGTCTGTTCAAAGTCATCATAGTTTCCACCGTTATCCATGATCGATTCGCGACCATAATAAAGGCGATAGAAACTGATTCCGGCTGGATCTTCCACAGCATCCCACGTCACAACGAGCTTGCCGTCCTGCACGGATGCCTGCACGTTATCAACATTTGGTGGAGCGACAATCTGTGCGACTGCGCTACCCACGAAAAGTGCTGAAAAGAGGATACTGAGACCGAGTTGGTATGTGTTTTTCATTTCCCTTTATTTTACCAGAAAACGGCCCTTTTTACAATGTCTTGAAACCCAGTGCAGCAGGGATATTCAAGGCTTTCAGAAGCCCTACCATGGCTGCAGCGGCAGCTATGCCACCAATCAGAATCGATGGAACCGAGGTGAGGAGGGGCTTAAAGAGGACGAGTACCGCTGCCAGACCCATGGAAAACAGGATCCATTTCACAAGGAGTGATCGGGAGATCGTCACTGGCAAAATCTTTTGGCTGGCCGGCCACAGGATTAGGGTAAGCAGGAGATGTACAACAATTGCCGTGATCGCTGCACCGATGAATCCGAACATCGGGATCAACATGAGGTTCAGTCCGACTGAAAGAACTGCAGCAATGA
The DNA here is from genome assembly GCA_022843885.1 of Candidatus Peribacteraceae bacterium. GTDB lineage: Bacteria > Patescibacteriota > Gracilibacteria > Peribacterales > Peribacteraceae > JALHMU01. Next base: position 21,382 of record JALHMU010000006.1, read on the forward strand.
CCATGCGAGAGACGAGCGTCTTCCATGCATGCTTTGTCAGCAGTGTATAGAAACTGAGTTGGATCAAACCGTTCAAGAAGAGCGGAATCGAAAGCAACATCAATGCACTGTCACTGCCCGGCGACGTGCTCGTGCTCAAATAACTTTCCGTTGTGAGAAGTGAAACAAGCGGGCGCGCCCAGAACAAACAGAACAACATGCAGATCGATCCGAAAATCAAAAGAATGAATAATGTCTTCTCAAGAAGTGACGAAATATCTTCTTTTTTCGCATCACGTTCGGAAAGCATCGGGAGCACGGAATTCAGAAGAAATGTTGGAACGAGATAGCCGACTTCCGTCATGCGTAACACGAATCCGTAATAGGCATTTTGAATTTCATAATCGTCTCGCAGCAGTGCGATCAGCGTCACATCAAATTGTCGATAAATCGAAATGCATAAAAACGCGAACCCGTAGGGCATCGCAGCACGAAGCGTTTTTTTCATCAGTGCCGTATTCCACTTTAGATGGATGGGAATCAGGCGATTCGCAAAAAAGAGTGAGAATACAAATAGCGCACATGCGCCGATGCCACCCGCTGCGATCACATATTCATAGAGCAAAATGCTGTCGCTCAAACGAAAACCAAATGCGATCACCGATCCGATCAATGTTACGGTGATAATGCGTTGTACGACTTCCGCGACGAAGACGAAGTGCATTTTGTAGGTCACTTGAAAAACCGTGCGCAAAATTCCTGCGAGTAATGTGAAAAATGGAACAAAGCTTGCGATCAAAATTCCGAGTGGCAACGGTGTGCCGCTCCACATCGGAATCAAGAATGCGATAGTGAGTGCGAGTCCCAGTGAAATCATCAGAATGATGGATCGGAGAACGACCAGTGCACCCAGCATGTCAGATTTGTTTTCCGCACGACTGAGTTCTCGAACCGCGACCGCATACAATCCAAAATCAGCGAGGATTCCGAAGAGTTGCAGGAACGAATAGGCTGAGTTGTAATTCCCAACAAGTTCCTTACTTAGTCCGATCGCAACAAACTTCACCGTGATGATCGAAAGCACTGCCATGGCGAATTGGCTTGCGATTTGCCAGAGCGTGGAGTGCGTTACAGCGCGTACGGACATAGGCCTAGTGTAGCCGAAAGCCTGGACAGTGCCTGGGTCTTTCCGTACACTTTCTCAGACCCGCATGAAACTTTCCTTCCAACATCTGGTGTCGACGGAGCAACTCTCCCGATCCGACACCGATTTGATTATGAAGGTGAGCGAGCAGATGGAGAAAGTCGCTGCAAAAGGAACGAGCGACATCCTCAAGGGAAAAGTGTTGGGAGCGCTTTTTTACGAACCTTCCACCCGCACACGCCTCAGTTTTGAAGCCGCGATGGTGCGACTTGGCGGATCCAAAATCACGGCGGATGGATTGCAATTCAGCTCGATGTACAAAGGCGAAACAATCGAGGACACCATCATCGTTGCGGCACAGTACGCGGATATCATTTGTATGCGTCACCCGGAAAAGGGCAGTGCGGATAAAGCTGCAGCTGTGAGCCCCGTGCCATTCATCAATGCCGGTGACGGTCCAGGCCAGCATCCGACACAAGCCCTCCTCGATCTCTACACGATTCAAAAAGAGAAAGGACGCATTGAGGATCTCCACGTCGCGATGGTGGGTGACCTGAAATTCGGACGAACCGTGCATTCGCTTAGCTTCCTCCTCGGCCTGTACCCAAACGTTCGCTTCACACTCGTCTCGCCAAAGGAACTCGTGATGCCGGAGAAAGTAACGTCGTTCTTCAAGAAGAAAAACATTTCGTTCGTCGAAAGCGACAAGCTTGAAGACGCACTGGATGCGGATGTGCTCTATGACACGCGCGTACAGAAAGAACGCTTCGAAGATCCGAAAGAATATGAACGCTTGAAATTGAAATACGTGATCGATGCCAAGCATGTGAAAGGCAAGGACGTCACGATCATGCATCCGCTGCCACGCGTCGGAGAAATTACCACGGATGTGGACGCGCTGCCGAACGCTGCGTACTTCCGACAGGTCAAAAACGGTGTGTACGTTCGCATGGCGCTGCTGGCGCTTCTGCTCGACGCCGTGTAAAACGGAACTATGTCACAGCTTTTCACAAACATCCGGCTCGCAGAAACGAACGAGCGGAAAGATCTATTCATCGACAATGGGACGGTGTCGTTTCAAGGAAAATCAGCGGAAGAAACGATTCATGGCGACACACTGGTCGCGTTTCCAGGATTGATCGACTGCCATGTGCACTTTCGTGAACCGGGCTATGAACACAAAGCCACGATCCAAAGCGAATCACAGTCTGCATGGCATGGTGGCGTGACAACTGTCTGCGAGATGCCGAATACGAATCCATCGGCCACAACGGTCGATGCATTTGCCGACAAAGTGCACCGCGCAGCATCGTCACCGATTGATGTTCGCTTTTTCTTCGGTATCACGGAACGAGCGCACATCGACGAACTCATCAAACTTTTCACAGATGATGCATATGGGGATTTGAAGAAGCGTTGCAGCGGTGTGAAGATTTATTTCGAACATTCCACGGGCAATCAGAAGATCGACGGCTCTCTCATTGAGACAGTGTTCCAAACATGCGCTGACCTCGGCATTACATTGGTCGGACATTGTGAAGACAGTGAAATTATCGCAGCAGCAAGCAAAAAGAAGGCGATCGATATTGGAGAGCATTCACGACTTCGTCCCCCAGAAGCCGAAGCTGCTGCAGTGCTTTCCGCCATCGATCTCGCTAAAAAACACGGAACAAATTTCCACGTCGCACATCTTTCCACGAAGCAAGCCGCTGAACTCGTGCGACAAGCAAAGAACGATGCGCTTTCTGTCACGTGCGAAGTTGCACCGCATCACTTGTTTCTTTCGACCGAGGATTACGTGTCGCTTGGCACGCTCACAAAGATGAACCCGCCGGTTCGGTCACCAGAACATCTGGAAGCGCTGTGGCAGGCCGTCAAAGACCGCACCGTGGATTGTATTGCGACGGACCATGCACCGCACACACTCGAAGAAAAGAAAACAGGCGAACCACTCAAAGCGCCAAGCGGCGTACCGGGTGTCGAGACAATGTTGCCGTTGTTGCTGTCCGTCGCAAATAAGAAATGGCCGCATCCGCATCTCAAAAATCCTGGGGCCGAATTATCATTCTCCGATATTCATCGATTGTGTTTCGAGCGACCGAATGAAATTTTCCTCCTCGAGAAATCGGGCATTCAGAATGGCGGAGTCGCAGATCTTACGATCGTGGATCCGGAACTGGAATGGACGATTGCCGCGCACGAATTGCATTCAAAATGCACTTGGACGCCGTTTGAACACTGGCGCGTACAAGGCAAGGTATCGCAGGTTATTAGAGGATCGCGCTAATTTCTTGGAGCGATGACACGTGGAAGTCCGGTTCAAGCGGAAGTGTTTTCGGACCGTACGCACTCTTGATGAAACAACTTTTCATTCCTGCATTTTTTGCAGCGCCGATGTCGAAGTTTTGATCACCGATGTAGATACATGTTGTCGGATCAACACCTAAAATTTCTGCAGCCATGAGTAGTCCATCGGGTGCAGGTTTCATGCAATCATGGATTTCATCAGCAGTGATGACGTGCGGGATATGCGAGAGCACACCAAGATTTTCGTCGATCGCCTGGACGTAGCTACGCCACGAACCCGTGATGATCGCGCGCGGATATCCCGCGGTTTCTTTCAAGAATGCCTCCGCACCGGGGAGCCATCTGCTCTCGGTACGAAGGAGTGCAATGTAGGTTTCGTCGCGGAGCTTTCGAAGTGCGGATTCTTCTGAAGAATCAATCTTATAGAACTCCATCATTTCTTTGACGTGTTTTCCGGCGGTATACCATTCCAGATATTCTTTGGGTGTCATCGGCACACCGAAAGCCGTGAAGGCTTTGATCAACGCTTTTTCGTACAGGCCGACGCTTTCAACAAGCGTGCCATCCAGATCGAAAAGGAGCGCGGAGAATGCCATCTTAGACTTCGATGATGACGGGAACGATCATCGGTTCGCGGTCGAGCTTCTTGCGGAAGAATCGGAACAGCGCACCCGAGACGGAGTACTTGAGTTGATTGACGGTTTTCTCGCCGCGTTGCAACGTTTCCTCGTAGGCTTTGCGCGCAACTTGCGTTGCTTCCTGCGTGATTGCAGATTGCTCAGTGCCGTACATCAGTCCTCGCGAGAGAACGAGTGGGTCACCGACCAAGCGCATCGAGTCAGCGTAGGCACGGAACGTAATCATGAGCATGCCGCCGTTACTCATAATGCGACGATCATCCATGATGCGTTGTCCTTCACCGCCTTTGCCGAGACCGTCGATGACGATGTCGTTGGCAGGATATTTTTGTTTGCTGCGACGAGCGCCACCGTTTCGTTCAAACTCGAGGATTTCTCCGTTCGTCAGAAGGTGGATCTGGTTGTCGACATAGCCGATGGTACGGACCAAGTCGGCGTGTGCAGCACGCATGTATGGTTCACCGTGCTCAGGAATGACGTGTTTGGCGCGCACCAAACGGTGCATCAGCAAGATGTCGTTCTGATATCCGTGACCTGTTGTATGCAGTGCGAGTTCTTGGTTCGTGATGACGCTGGCACCAAGGAGGTGCAGGTTGTTCACAACTTTCGCAACAGCACGTTCGTTTCCGAGAATCGGGTTGGAACTGAGGACGACGGTGTCGCCCTTCTTGATCTGCACGTGTGAGTGCGTACCGAGACCCATGCGGGCCAAACCGGCGCGTTCTTCACCTTGCGATCCTGTGGTCAGAATCAAAATTTCTTTATCAGGAATTTTATTCATGCCGGGTCCCACTTTGCGGATGAGGCCACGTGGTGCGTTGATGTAACCAAGCTGCGAAGCAATCTCGATGTTTTGTTCCATCGAACGACCAACGACGAAGACTTTGCGGTCCAGCGCCTTGGCATGTTCGATGACTTGCTGCAGACGATTCAGCAATGAGCTGAATGTCGAGATAACAATGCGACCCTTGGCATCACGCATGACGTTATAGAGCGTCTGCGAAATATTTTTTTCCGAGAGTGCATTGCCTGGCTTTGTTGCATTCGTTGAGTCCGCGATGATTGCGAGCACACCTTTGTCACCGAGTTCAGCGAGACGCTGAAAGTCGGCAGGTGGTTCGTTCATTGGCGTGAGGTCAAACTTAAAGTCTCCGGTATGCAGGATGGTTCCATACGGCGTATGAATCGCAATTGCTGCAGAATCCGGAATACTGTGCGTGACGCGGAGGAATTCCACTTTCACACGACCGATCTGAATCATTTTTTTGAATTCAACGGTGTGGAGCTTGGCTTTCTGCGTCAATTTTTCTTCATCGAGGCGCTTCTTGACGAAGGCCATC
>JALHMU010000007.1:0-18545 GCA_022843885.1 Candidatus Peribacteraceae bacterium
ATCGTCAAAGGTGAGCAGATTAGAAAGCCATCCACACCTGAATCGTTCAACGTTCTCGTCAAAGAATTGCAGTCACTCGGTATGAAAGTTGATCTGCTGAAATTCAAAGACGAAGTCGTTCCAGAAAGTCTCACGGCACTCGAAGAAGAAGAGATCGAACGTGTCCGCTTGAAGACGCGTGCCGACGAAGAAGCCGAAGCCGAAGATCTGATCCCAGCAACGGATAAGATTTCCGACCTCGATCTCAAAGAAGAAGACGAACTTGAGATCGTTGCCGGCATCGAAGAAGGCAAACAAATGGACGCCTCCGCTCCGACCTACAAAGAAGAGATCAAAACCTACCTCGAAGAGGAGGTCGAGAAAGGAAACGCCTAAACACGGATAGAAGACGATTGCAGCGGACTTTCAACGGTCTGCTGCTTCGTCGTTTCCGTATGGTAATGAGTCATTCCACTTCGCCCATCAAACCCGCTTCCTGACTAGGTAAATTGAGCGCAATTGCACTTGACCCTCGTATGCCGCTCGGGCAAACTCTTGGCCTCGCATGGAAACTCGTGCTCATCCGTAGGGTCAGATCCTCCGTTTAGGAGGGAAGAAACAGTCTGATTCTACGGGTGCGCGCAAGCCACCCGTTTTCTTTATGCGAGAGCGTAAAGTTTCGGGAGGAATGTCTCGGCCATGCTCCTTCGCAGCAACGGCAAGCAAGCAATTCTATATGAAAATAATAATCATGATCACGTTCTGTTTCAGCAGAACGAGCGTGTCTACGGACCGTTCGCTCTATGAGACGTGAACAGCACAATTTCATTTTGGCGTTAAAACCAAAATGTCTCGAAAAAATGTTACTCAACGCATCACACGGATGCCTCGACTCCATACTCCGATGAAGGACGCAGCCAGCTGCGATAAGCTTCGGTCAGCCGCTAGGCAGGCGCTACCAGCCGAAGATCTCCGAATGGGGAAACCCCACAGACGGAATGGTCTGTGACTCGCACTTTACTGTGCGAGAGGAAGACTCTGTGAACTGAAACATCTAAGTAGCAGAGGAAAAGAAATCAAACGAGATTCCCTTAGTAGTGGCGAGCGAACGGGGATCAGCCTAAACCGCATACTTGTTATGCGGGGTTGTAGGACCTCAATATCCGATTATCAATTCTTAGACAAACGTCCCTGGAACGGGCGACCAAAGAGGGTGAGAGTCCCGTCGTCGAAAAGAAGAGATACGGTAGAGGATTCCTGAGTAAGGTCGGACACGTGAAATCCGGCCCGAATCTGGGTGGACCACCATCCAAGGCTAAACAGGTATGGAGATCAATAGCGGATAGTACCGTGAGGGAAAGGTGAAAAGCACCCCGGAAGGGGGATGAAATAGATTCTGAAATGTGATGCGTCCAAGGAGCGGGAGCGGGTCAAACCGTCACCGCGTTCCTTTTGCCTAATGAACCAACGACTTTGTTGTCAGCGGCTTGGCTAAGGCAGTTCATAGCCGGAGCCCGAGCGAAAGCGAGTCCGAATAGGGCGAATATGTCGCTGGCACAAAACCCGAAACCGGGTGAGCTATCCATGAGCAGGGTGAAGGTTGCCGAAAGGCAACTGGAGGCCCGAACCATAACATGTCGCAAGATGTTGGGATGACTTGTGGATAGGAGTGAAAAGCTAACCGAACCCGGAGATAGCTGGTTCTCCTCGAAATGTTTTTTGGAACAGCCTCGTACGTTTTTATGGAAGGGGGTAGAGCTACTGTTTGGATAAGGGGGTCACCTCGACCTACCAAATCCTGACAAACTCCGAATACCTTCCAAGTAGTACGGGAGTGAGACAGTGACAGCGAAGTGCCATTGTCGAAAGGGGAATAGCCCAGACCGTTCGCTAAGGTCCCCAATACTAGTCACGTGTATCAAAGGAAGTGTGATGGCAGAGACAACCAGGAGGTTTGCTTAGAAGCAGCAATCCTTTAAAGAAAGCGTAACAGCTCACTGGTCGACTGCCGTCATGCGCCGAAAATTAGCGGGACAAAACTAGTAACCGAAGCGGCGGGTGTGGTGTGGATGCGTCCACGCCACGCAGTAGAGGAGCGTTCTCTTCAGCAGTGAAGCCGGACTGTGAGGTCTGGTGGAGCGGAGAGAAGTGAGAATGTTGGTATGAGTAACCACAAGGCAGGTGAAAACCCTGCCCACCGAATTCCCAAGGTTTCCCACGCAACGTCGATCGGCGTGGGGTTAGTCGGTCCTAAGGTGAGGCTGAAAAGCGTAGCCGATGGCCAACAGGTCAATATTCCTGTACCTTGCATGCACCGTCCAAGAGAACAGATTGATAGTTTTGTAGGCCTCTGTCTGCACCACAGTCCATTTCGAATATGGAGTGGAGTGTGGTGTAGATATGTCTACAGAAAAGGATGTTTGTGATCTAGGAGCGGCGTGACGGAGAAGGATGATCAGAGCGTCCGCATTGACTGGACGTGGAAGGCGTAAAGCGTTGATTCCGGGAGGAAAATCCCTCGGAAGAGCTGAGCGTTTATCCCAATCACCCACGAAAGTGGCTGAGTCTGTCTCATTCATCTTCCAAGAAAACCGTCGCTCACAGGGACATGTAAGACCGTACCGCAAACCAACACTGGTGGGATGGTCGAGTAGACCAAGGTGATCGGGACAACTTGCGTTAAGGAACTCTGCAAAGAAGCGTCCGTAACTTCGGGATAAGGACTGCCCCGGTGCAAATCGGGGCCGCAGCGAAAGAGGCCAGGCGACTGTTTACCAAAAACACAGGTCCCTGCTAAGCCGTAAGGCAATGTATAGGGGCTGATGCCTGCCCAGTGTCAGAAGGTCACGTGAGGAGGTGTATGCTTCCGATCTAAGCCCTGATGAACGGCGGCCGTAACTATAACGGTCCTAAGGTAGCGAAATTCCTTGTCGGGTGGTCGTAACCACAACTTGCCCGCATGACGAGCAATCGTCAGTACTGAGGATTTCGTAAAAAGTTTTAGCAGTAAACAGTTATCAATCTTTCGAAACCAAGTTTCTTACAAAAGTATTTAAAATTAAGTATTTAAGTCAGACAGAATAATGACCGTAGCACTCAGAATCAGTGCAAAACGTCGCTATATGCTGGAACATCCGAGCATAGAGAAGTACAGAATTCTTAACTCCATGTTAACTTTCTGTGACAATCTTCTCTCGCGGACAATCAGCAGGAAATCCCCTCAAAAGGAGCTCCTCAGAGACTACACGCGACGCATCCAATACCTAAGTTTGGATGATGATATAGTCCGATCCCTGCAGCGATGTAGGGTGCGAAGAATCGTTTCGCAGATAAAAAACAGCGCTGCAATCATGCAGGCTATGTGCGCTTCGGCCTATGAGCCGAAGAATGAACAAGCAAAAGTAGAGAGCAAGTCTTAGCCGACCCTCGCTTTCCGCAATTGAAGTTCCGACCCGCACGAATGGTACAACGGTCTGGTCACTGTCTCGACGCAAGGCCCGGTGAAATTGCAAATCCGGTAAAAATGCCGGGTGATCACGGTAGGACGAAAAGACCCTATGAAGCTTTACTGTACGCTGACATTGTTACATTGGTTTACGTGCGCAGGATAGGTGGGAGACTTTGAAGCTCGGACTTTGGTCCGGGTGGAGTCATCCTTGAGATACCACCCTCGTGTTCCGATGTAACTCACTCGCCGTGTAAATCCGCGGCGGGGACAGTGTTTGCTGGGCAGTTTAACTGGGGCGGTTGCCTCCTAAAAAGTAACGGAGGCGCGCAATGGTTCACTAGTACCGGATGGAAATCGGTATGGTCGTGTAATCGCACAAGTGAGCCTAACTGTGAGGGTGACAACCCGAGCAGAAGCGAAAGCTGGTGATAGTGATCCGGTGTCCGAGTTCATTTATGAACTCTTACCACGTGGGTGGGACATCGCTCAACGGATAAAAGTTACTCTAGGGATAACAGGCTGATCGGTTCCAAGCGCCCACAGCGACGAACCGGTTTGGCACCTCGATGTCGGCTCATCGCATCCTGGGGCTGAAGAAGGTCCCAAGGGTTTGGCTGTTCGCCAATTAAAGCGGTACGCGAGCTGGGTTCAGAACGTCGTGAGACAGTTTGGCCTCTATCCTCCGTGGTCGTATGGAAAATTGCGGGAACTTGTTCCTAGTACGAGAGGACCGGAATGAACGAACCTCTGGTGTACCTGTTGTCGTGTCAACGGCATCGCAGGGTAGCTATGTTCGGTCGAGATAACCGCTGAAAGCATCTAAGCGGGAAGCTCATCCCAAGATTAGTTTTCCCCATAAATCCCCTTCAAGAATAGGAGGTAGATAGGCTACAGGTGGACATGCAGTAATGCATGAAGCCGAGTAGTACTAATGGATAATCGAACATTTTTTCAATTTTCTGTGCTGTTCATGGTTCATAGCGGCGAGCGGTCCGTGGACACGATTCGAATGGAGTTTTACACTCTGTTCTAACGTCTCCACGCACTTGCTTCTGCAATTGAATTGTTTGTTTGCTCTTTGTTAACCCAGATCCCTTTGTCTTGGTGCCTCTAGCCCCGGGGCCACACCCGTTCCCATTCCGAACACGGCAGTTAAGCCCGGGCGCGCCGATGGTAGTTCGGTATCCCCGTGCGAGAGTAGGTCGGTGCCAGGACGAAGGGATCTGAAGAAAAGCGTGAAAGGAAACCTTTAAATTTTGTCTATCAGAAGCCGTTCGTTGAACGGCTTTTTTGTTGTCTAAAAAAGAGGATAATCGATCTGAAGGACTTGGTTGTTTTTTTCACACCATCTATTCGCTGGAGACGTATGATGACAAAAGGCGAGAAAAAAGTCGGAAAAGATATTACGATCATGTACATGGTAACATTAGCGATCATGCTCATTGGAATGAGCGCCGTGCTCCTGACAGACGGTACGCCGGAAGGGCCGGTAAAGGCCCCGGATATCGCTGCCGAAACTGCCAATTCAAAATGATCGTGCGTATCAAGAAGAGTCCTTTCTCCATCTGCCGTGTCCACTGGGATACGGCTTTTTTGTTGTCTAAAAAAGAGGATAATCGGACGTAAAGGACTCTGTTCCTTGCACAGCATCAGTCACATCTCATTTTAGGAGGATCCTACTCATGCGTACGTTCGTGTGTGCCGTTCTGGCATCGCTGCTTTTGTCTACATTGGCTCATGCCCGAAATATGGAAGAACGCGAGCCGATCTCTGAAGAGGTGTTCTGCGACCGCAATCTGATGGTGTGTCGCAGGGTGTGCTTTGGCATTCCGCGAGCATGTGATATTCAACGTTGTGAAGATATGGTTCAAGAATGGCTCGAAGAAAATTGCTGCCTATGGATATATCGAATCGTGTCCACAAAGGTCCATGAGAATACGGTCGAAGTACATGCAGTTGTAAATGCCTTATGACTTCAGGAGCAAATGGTATGCGAATAGCGTTCTTTGTATTTTTCTGGTTGCTTACAGGAATTGCGTCGGCTTTACCCATACAGGATATCAATCCTTCACCGTCTTTTTCAGATGGATATGAAGGCATAAGCGAAACAAAGGAAAGAATTTGGTATTATTCTTTTCGCTGGAATGGTATTTCTGCACAACAAAAAGCCGACGCTCACGAGTATTTACGAGACCTTTTGGATGAACACTATAAGGGCCGCAGGACTTCGTGGAAGACAGATGATAAGCATCCTCAAATCCTAAATATATGGATTGAACTTAAATGATGTGGAAGAATGCTTCTATAAACGCCGTGTCCTTCGGGATGCGGCTTTTCTTGGCTTAGAGAGGCCATAGGTTGCATGACAAGTCTGTTGTACGTATACTGTACGACTATGGCGCTCGATTCACGCGAGTTCCGGGAGCAAGATGACGAATTAGACGTCATGAGCTCTTTGCGTGCCGACGAGCATGCACACGTCTCACATAGAAGCTCCATGACTCGCCGTGATGCACTGCGCGTCTTTATTGGAGGGGGCGCAGCCCTTGCTCTCGGAGATGAGGCAGAAGCTGCGGTGAAAAGAACATCACGTACGAAGAATACCACTCCAACTCAGGAGGAAAATATTGCTCCTCCGGAACTTTCCGAGGCGCAAAAAATCAATCAACAAAAGATCGATGAGCTTACGAAAAAACTGGAAGCAAAAGGATTCCATTTTCCTGAAAAATATGAAGTACACAAAGAGGGAAATGAACTCTATTTCCCTGGAATTATGATGCCAGAGCGTGGCTGGGTAGTGGAACCGGTGTGCGTCAGTCGTACGTTTCAATATTCTAGCCCCTCAAAGAAATCCAAATTACAGTTTTCCTATCCGATGCTTCGTCATATCGGGGAGCAGCGAAACCTGGGCGCAAAAATCGAAGTCCTTGTCGATGGCGAACCGTATGACGTTCTTCAAGGGGTGGTGTACACCAAGCCATATGACAATCCTTTCCTCTCTGTCCTTTTGGAAGGATTACAAGGGAAGCATACGGTCGAATTCAGGCACATAACGAATCTGATGAATGCGCTGCATCCTCTTGATGAAGCGAAAAATATGGCATCATTTTCGGCTGCAGCTCATAAGCGATTGACCTCGCAGGACGACTTTCCGCATAGAGCTCCAAATCTGCCTGATATGCATGGTGAAAAAGATCGCTTGCTGACCTGTGAAGGTGTAAGCATGGCTGTTCGTAATGTGAAGCAAAATTTAAAGTATGTGTATCCTCCTCCGCTCACGCGTTTGCTCCCTAAAATGGTTATGGCAGCAAGACATTCCGATTGTGGCGGATTTGCTTCCCTCGTTGCAAACGAATCAGGTGCGCTATACGTCGAGGGATATCATACGAAAACAAAAATGCAGCATGCATTCAACTATGCCGCCGTCCCAAATGTGGGCGGTTTTATCGCCGATGCGACGACCGGACAAATTGCACCCCAGGATAGACGTATGATTATGGGGTCCATCGGCGGATTACATTACATCGATGAACCTAAGCGAAAATCATTGCGTAAAGCTGGTATTCCCGCCCTTGAGAAAAACGGCGAGAAGATCGGCGTAGACATCAAATTACATTTTGCAGATCATGGTACTAACGGTGGTCTCTATCAAGGACAGGATGCGCGCTTTACAGATTGGAGTCTTCCCGTATTTTCCACGGTGGATAACGGCGCAGTACTGAGTGAGTATATGATGAAGCTGAAGGAGGAAGCAGACCCTGATACCAAAGCTCTTTTTGAAGAGATGATGCGCGCTCGTGCAACGCTCTATCCTCAAGCACAGCGACTTGCAGCGCAGTAAATGTTATTGTGCGTATGTAGTATCACGTTGATACAATTCAGGATCATACGATGTCACCGCAGTGCAGACCGTTGACTTTTTTTGAAAAAAATGTATAATGTGGGCCTCACGTTTTTCACACCCACACTCATTTTTTAGTTCCTCCCCCTCTTTTTCCATCATGCTTGATCTGCACGCGTTTTCCGATAGTGATGCATCGCTCAGATCCATTCACATCGACGGGTATACGTTTTTTCTCGATGAAACCCCCGTCATTCCAGTTGTTATTCGCATTCAACACGATGGCCATGAGTACTCGTCGCGGGATGTTCCCTATCCCATTCGTCAGCGTATGACGACCATCCTGCTCACAGGAGACGATCCCGGCCCTGTCCAGGCATCGATCCAGCTTCCATTGTTTCCCATGGATGCACACACGTTTACCTCAAGCTCTACGCTACACTACGTCCATGCGTGAACGTCTGCAGAAGATCTTATCGGCCCAGGGTATAGCCTCGCGTCGCAAGGCCGAGGAGTACATCGAACAGGGACTCGTGAAGGTGAACGGCAAGGTCGCTAAACTTGGCGATAAGGCTGACCCAGAAACTGACACGATCGATGTCGATGGCAAGATCCTCTCAGATCGTCAGGAAATGCATTATTACTTGATGAATAAACCGGTTGGGGTTGAGACCAGCAATGTCATAAAAAACGCAGCCAGCCCTGAAGGAAGCGAAAAAATGACCGTCCGTGATCTTCTCCCTGAAAACCTTCAGGGAAAGATCTTCCCGGTTGGTCGCTTAGATAAGGACTCCAATGGACTTTTGCTGTTTACGAATGACGGTGTGTTGGCCTATCGACTCACACACCCAAAGTTCGATCACGAGAAAGAATACGAGGTCACGGTCGATCGACCCATCCCCAACATGATCCTGAATTTCCTGGCCGAAGGCATCAAGCTCAGAGGCGAAGACAAGATGACCAAGCCGGCAACAGTACGAAAGATTGCTCCACGCACATTCCGGATCACACTCACAGAAGGCAAGAATCGCCAGATCCGCCGCATGTGTCAGAACGAAGGTTTTACAGTCAAAGAACTCCGTCGTGTACGCATCATGACACTGTCCGATGACAAGCTTGCAGACGGTGCAATCCGTCCACTGAAAGAAACCGAGCGCAAAAAACTCCTCGCAAGCGTCGGGATTACCAATGCGTAAATCGTCCGAAGTTCTGAACCCACACATTGTTCCAAACGCCGACGCCAATCTCTTCAAAATCTGCGGACAGAATATTTTTCTTGTGTCCTTCGGAATGCATCCAGTCGTCCATCACTTCTTGCGCTGTACGCTGACCGTCTGCGATGTTTTCTCCCACGGCATAACTGTAATTCGTGCAACGGCAGGTTGCTAAGTCGATATCAAGATAGCCCGTGCGTTGAATGCGATCTTCCGGCGAATCGCCTTCCGGAGTGATGTGGTTGAAGTAGTTACGGCTATCCATATCTTTGGCATGTGCCAATGCGGATGAAGCCAGCAAATCATTCCACTTAAGCGGCTGCAATCGCGCATTTAAGCGTTCTACGTTTACGAGCCCGAGAATCTGATCTGCAAGCGTGTCTCGTCCTGATTCATTTGCCAACCTTCGCATGCGAATTTCCAAAAGGCGGCCACTTTGCCCTGCAAGAGCACGACGACGAATGCGTGCACGGAGCTCGGCGGTCGTTTCTTTTCCTCCTGATGATTCCAGTGTTTGCAGGCGAGCCTCACGTCGAGCAGCCGTGTTCTGCTGCAATGTTGCAGCGCTGGCGGACATCGGAAGGAAGATGCTGAATGCAATGAGAGCAGACACAAGAGATCGCATATCGGTGATTGTACTCGCATCTATGCCGTGCGGTCACGATGTTCGCATCATCGTCTTTTTCTCTGTACTATCCACACCATGAAATTGATTTCTCATGGAGCGGCGCGTGAAGTGACGGGCACCTGTCATGAATTGCAAGTCAACGGAAAGCGCATTCTGCTCGACTGTGGAATGTTCCAAGGTTCACGCCGTGAATCGGCCATTAAGAACAGTACCTTCAACTTCGAGCCGAAAGATATTGATGCAATGGTCTTAAGCCATGCACACATGGACCACACCGGACGCATTCCTCTGTTATACAAAAAAGGATTTAAAGCTCCGATTTACTGTACATACGCGACACAAGATTTATCACATGTCATGTTAATGGATTCCGGATACATCCAAGAGAAAGACGAAGAGTATTTTCAGCGTCACCTCGCAGATTCCTCGATCAAATTTGATGGACCGCTCTACACACAGGCACAAGCCGATGAGTGTAAAAGTTTGTTTGTCGGTCGCAACTACAATGAACGTTTCGAAGTGATTCCCGGAGTGCACTGCACCTTCGTCGAAGCCGGCCACATCCTCGGTGCTGCGATGGTTCTCCTCGAAATTGAAGAAAACGGAAAGACGATTCGTTTTGGATTCTCCGGCGACATCGGCCGTGCCATGCTCCCGATTATCCGCGATCCGCAGCCGATGCCTGAGGTCGATTATTTGATTTGTGAAAGTACATACGGTGATCGAGCGCATGACGATATTTCCACGGCACGTCACTCGCTCAAGGAACTGATTGTCAAAACCGCCAATCGCGGTGGCAAAGTCTTGATTCCAGCATTCTCACTCGAGCGCACGCAGGAGATTGTGTACGACTTGCACCTCTTGTGGGATGAAAAAGAAATTCCAGCGATTCCGATCATCATCGACTCACCGCTTGCCTCCAGTGTCACAGAAATTTTCAAGAAACATCCCGAATGTTACGACAAAGAAATGTACGAACAGTTCTTGGGACGTGCGCACAATCCGTTCCAATTCTCCCTCGTGAACTACACGGCCAGCGTGGAGGAAAGCAAAGAACTAAACAGCGCCAGAGGCCCGATGATCATCATGGCCGGCAGCGGTATGTGTGAAGCAGGACGCATTCGCCATCATCTTCGCAATGAACTTGATGATGAAAAGAACATGGTCATTGCCGTCGGTTTCATGGCCGAGAACACGCTGGGCCGCCGCGTGCTTGATCCAACCGTAAAAACCGTGAAGATCTTCGACGAGATGGTCCAAAAGAAGGCTGAGGTGGCATACATCAACGCCTATTCCGGTCACGCTGATATGCACGACCTCGATGCGTACATCGCTGCACAGAAGAGTCTCAAGAAGCTATTCCTCGTGCACGGGGAAGAACGTGCCATGACGGCGTTTGCCAAACGCATCAAAGAGAAGCGTACTCTCGAGATTCACATGCCGGAACGTGGACAGGTGATTGATTTGGACCCACCGTCGGCGTAATTCGGCTGTTGCATCCTCAAACTCAGATGCTAGTATGATTTCACTATGAACATCCTGATTGTTGAAGACGACCCACTGCTCATCCGTATCTATTCCGTACGCCTCAAGGAAGAAGGATTTGATGTCGATATCGCGGCCGATGGAAATGAAGCGCTGGAAAGCATCAAGAAGCGCGTGCCGGATTACATCCTGCTCGACTTGCTCATGCCACGAAAAGACGGCTATTCGTTCTTGGAAGATTTCAACAAACTGTCGCTCGCAAAGAAGCCACCTGTGCTCGTCCTGACGAACTTGGATAAGCCGGAGGACATGGAAAAAGCGAAGAAGCTTGGTGTCGTCGATTTCATTGTCAAAGGCAACACGAACATGGACGAGATCATCGCGAAAGTCCGCGGATCACAGCCAGCTGCGTAGGTCTTATACTTTCTGCACCAGTGGTAACGATACGATCATTGTCGTGCCATGGCCTTCTTCAGATTCGATACGAATCGATCCGCCAGCGTGATCGAGCGTCTTTTTGACGATGTAGAGCCCGAGACCAGTTCCATTCGGGAAGATGCGCTGCGCATTATCAGCCCGGAAGAACTTCTCGAAGACGCGATCCAAATCCTGTTTCGGAATACCGATACCGTTGTCGTGCAGCGTCCATTCGATCTGGTCTCCCTTGAGCGTGAGAATGCTATCGATGACACCGTTCTCCGGCGTATAACGAATCGCATTTTCAATCAGGTTCTCTACGACCTGTGTGAGGAACAATGGGTTGAAGTGCATCGTCGGGATCGTACTCAACGTCGATTGTTTGAACGTGATTTTTTTCTCATCAGCCGATGCTTTCATCGTGGCAATCGTCTGATCGAGAATCTTTCCAAATTCCACCGCTTCAGTCTGCACTTTCAGATCATCACGTTCGAGTTCTGCAACTTTGAGCAATTGATGGATCGTATCCATCATGCGTTCAGACGCTTGATAACACGTATCAAACAATGCGAGTTTATCTGCTTCAGGCATGTTGCTTTGCTTACGCAATGCGTCGAGTGACCACTTAATACTCGTGAGCGGTGTACGCAACTGATGTGAGGCAACCGACACGAAGTCGGTCATCTTATGTTCGAATTCCAAATGCTTACTGACGTCATCAAAGTCGATGAGCACTGCACGCATGGAACCGTCGGCATGGAAGAACGGCACAGCCGTCATTTTCCAAATCATGTTTGGCGCTTTCTCGTTGCCTAAGAAAATTGCGATATCACTGACTTCACTGCGCTTGGCAGTTTTTGCAGTCAGCTTCAGAGGCAGTTCATCGATGGGATACACACTTCCATCAGGCTTCTTAAACTTCGTGACGAGATCGCTGAAGTTTTTGATCGTACGGAAGTCGTAGCCGGCGCGACTGAGCAAGAGCTCGGCCTGCTGGTTCTGCAACTTCACATTCAATGATGGATTCTCGAAGAGCATGACACCGAGCGGCATCGTATCGAGCATCTGACGCAGCATCACGAGCTGTTCCTGATCGTTTGAGAGGGAGCGTTGCTGTAAGACGCAGCATGCGATTTCCCCAAACTCATTGAGCACTGGCGTAATGCGAATACTAGCGTCGTAGCCTTTGGAACGATCATTCGGATACGAGTTTTTCACCGTCCCTTCGTACATCGTTTTACTAGAACGAATCTTCGCAAAGACGTTTGCATAGAAATCCTGTGGCACAGTCTGGTGTTGCCAGAGCACGGGGGAGTTATTCATCAAACGCTTCTCATCGAAGCCGGTCATATCTCGGAGATGTTTGTTCGTGAAGAGAATGCGGCCGGTCATATCCGTAATCGCAATCGCTTCATTCAGCTGTGTCGTAATTTCCTTAAAGATCGCAGGTGACAATTCTTGGCCACCGCTGAGCGCACCACCGGCCTTCGCGAGGCCTTCACGCGTTCTGTATTGTTCGGCATGCAAATACGAATCCAGCATGCGTGCAAAGATGGCAACGAATGGTGCAGCACCGATGGCAAGCAGCATGAGGTAGCCAGTCAATTGCAGCGCGCTGTACCCCGGACCTGCAAGCAGCAACGCGATCGATCCCAGAAGGTTCAGCATCGACATCAAGAACAACGTGAACGTCATCTGCGACGTTTTCCATGTTCCGTTTTTGATCAAAAATGCGATGGCACCCAACGCGCAGGCGATCGGGAAAAATTCTTCCGGACGAGCGATGATGCCACGTTGGACCTTGAGCCCGATATCCGTCGACAACACGAGCCAAATAGCACCGGCATAGAAGAGCGTTGCGATCACGCCAAACCACACGGCTTGATATTTCGTCTGTTCGACATGGCGAGCATCTTTATAGATGACATACGCGAGGAGAAGCGAGAACGTGGCGTGCAAACCGAATGCACCACGCGCTTGTAGTGACATCAATGCAACTTCATCTTGCACGATGCTGTTCATCCACATGAACGCGCCGATCATGCTGAGGAACGTCAGACCGAAAAACAGCGGGAGATAGAGTTTTCGTGGATCTCTTCCTGCGATGTATCGAAGATAGAGCGTAATCGTCGATCCAATACAGGCACTGACGCTGAGGTGCACCAAGAGCTTTGAAGAAACGAATGCCGCGAGCGGGGGATTCCATCGTAAAAATGCAACGATCGTGGCCGTTCCGCCCAACCATACGAGCGCAAGAATCAGGATACGTTTCGTGCTCAATGTGACGTGTTCTTTCGTCACAGTTGCTCTCGCCTGTTTTGTCCAAACGGGTCCGCTCATAAATCATATCATTATAGCAGATTTTTTGGCTCTATGAAAGGATAAAACGCCTGTTTGCCCTTCTCCATCGTTCTTCAAAGGAATGCTGGTTTAGCCCTTATAGAAGCCAAATTTAGCGTGTTGCACTCTTCAATCGATTGATAACGTCTTCTTTCGCAAATGTGCTGAGAAACCATCCTACTTGTGGTCCACTGTTTCGGCCCAGGAACAGCTGATACAAAGGCTGAAAGAGTTCCTTCGGCTCAACCCCTGTTTCTGTCTTCACAGCATGGATCGCTTCTTGGATTTTGCCACCTTCCCATTCCGTTGATGCAAATTTCTCCGCAAGTGCGGAGAGTGCCACTTTCTGCATATCGGAAATCGTAAATCCTTCAGGCACTCCGTTCTGAATCGTGAATGTGTATTCAGGTGCGGCGTATTGATCGAGCCATTTCTTCACATATAAAGCACGTTCATTCAGCGCATCGATTTCATCGTTCGTCAGTTTTGATCCTTTCAATTTCTCTGCTTCCTCAATCAGATTCAAATGAGGCATTTGGACCACGAAGCTGAGCGTCGTGAAACGCATCTGCCACAGATCTTTTGGCGCATGTGTCGTATCGATCTGCGCTAATGCAAACGTACGTGCAAATTGCTGCTCCGGTTTTGGATGACGCTTAAAGTAGTGATCGGACAAGCGATCGTACTCATCAAACAAATTCGGAATCGTGTTTCCTTCTGGATCGAAATCGATCGGATGATTCGGTTGTTTGCGAATCATGAGCAGCTTCAAAAGTTTTGGTGGCAATAGATCAGACACTTCTTTCGCCGATGCACCGAGTCCTTTGCTTGCACTCATTTTCTTTCCGGCAAGATTGAAAAATTCGTACGGAATATCAAACGGATTCGGATAGTTGAACACGTCTTTCACGATGCGTGCACCGATCTGTCTGGAACCTCCGGCGGCACTGTGATCTTTTCCGGCACCTTCGATATTCACGTTCATCACTTTCCACTTTGCTGGCCATTCCACTTTCCATGGAAGCTTTGCACGGCCGTCAAACGGGCTAATTGTGCCTTTGTGCTCACATCCCTGGGCCCACTTCACGAGGAGCTTTTTGCATTCGTACGTGACATTCGTGCCGTCCCAACTCGTGACTTGTGTCGTGCCAACCTTGCCACAATTTTCACAGATCACATTGAGCGGATACCAATCATCTGGCTTTCCGCCACCACTGACTTCTTTATAAATTTTTCGGATCTTGTCGGCGTTGTCGAGTGCCTGACGAATCACGTCGTTAAATTTTCCTTCAAGATACAACGGCTTCACCGTATAAAACTTGATCGGGAATCCGAGTGCTTGTGTCACCTTCTCAAATTCATGTCCGAACACCATCGGATAATTTTCTGCACCTGCTTCATGTGCTGGTACTTTGAAAAGTGGCAGACCCATGTACTGCTGATACGACGGATCGATGTTCACCGGGAGTCCGTCCATCGGATCAAAATCATTCAGTTCAAAGAGAAATTCATTTTTGATTCCTTGTTGTGTCAGCACCTCGGAAATGAGTCCGTGAATTGCGACGCCACGTAGTGAACCCACGTGCACGCGACCCGAGAGCGTTTTCTCATCGCGGATAATCAATGTCTTGCCGGCTGAGATCTCTTTTTCAAAACGCGTTTTGATCTCATCGATAACAGGGTCAACCCAGCTCATGCGCTGAGAATAGCGCTTCTCCGCATATCGTGCCATTGCACTGTTTCATGTATATTCCCGCACCGCGTTTCATTCGTTCCCTCACTTCAACGAACGGAGTACCTCGTATGCAAGAATTAGGATTAGTTGTTGTCACTGTGTGGCCAGCCCCGCATCCTGATCGATACGTATCGTTGCTGCACATCTGCGGCAAGTTCCGACGAGAAACATTCGACTCTCGGCCAGATGCCGGAAAACCCACGATCACCTGCGTAACGCAGTATGATTCGGACGAACGAAATACACTCGTTAATCTCGCTCACAGAATGTACGGAGATGACTTCGCAGATCTTCTCGAGGACTGCTATGACGAGAAGTGCCTGAAGCTTCTCCCCGATACCGGTGAGCTCAAAGCATTCGGATTGTTCCTCGAAAATCCGAAGTTCATCGACAAGATGCAGCTCGCTTCTACGACTGGCGGCATCGAATTTGCCACGAGTTCTCTGGTTTTGCATCAGCAGAACATCGAACGCAGGTACATGCACGGCATCTTGAGCAAGCTCGAGAAGAATCAACTTGCCGCACTCCAGGGGGCATTCCGTTTATTTCACAAATAAGGAGCACAGAAACGCGTACAAGGTCAGACCCACAAGGTCTGGCCTCTTTTTTTACAATGCCCCGCTATAAAAATCACCGTATCGTTTTTGCAAAATCTGGTCTGCTTCTTTTCGGGCAGCTTCGGCCACATCGGCTTTGATCTCCGCGCCCGTTCGGAATGCACTGTCGAATTTATATGGAACGCCGCGGGAACCGTATTGTGTAAATTCACTGTCGCCACGTAGATCGAATCGACCCATGACCTTGTCGGTCAGGTTCACATCATCTGTGATCGTGTCGCCAGCAGGCGTTTTGAGAGATTTGCCCAATCGTTCTTCCAAATATCGCGCGACATCCTTCGCTGTTTTTCCGTTGCCAACATACACAGTTGCTTCTTTTCCGGGTGCGCCAGCTGCAGCACCGCCGCCGTGACCGATTTTATATTCCGGAATAATTCCTTTGGCTTTTAGTTCGCCCAGCACAGTATCTACTTCCTTTCGGATTTGCGGGTTGTCGGCATCGAAGTTGAGATGCAGTTTCCAGCCGTCGTTTTTTTGTAGCGCTTGCACCGCTTCCGCTTGAGCACGCTGCACCGGTGCAAGTTTCATACGCAGTGTATCGTTGATTTCGATGAGTTGCTTCGCATTTCTGTCGTAGATGAAAGGTTTTCCGCTTTGTTCCACCACAGTGTATTGCCCGCGTGGCAGGCTCGATCCTTTCGCATTCATGTGCGCTTCGGTCAGCCATACCTTCTCACCTTTTTGCAATATTACCGCTTGCGGATTTGGTACTGGCGTTTGGCTGAGCGGTTTTACTGTTTGTGCAGTCGATTCCCGAACAAGATCGTCCAGTGTCGGTGCTTTGATTCGTTCAACAGGTGCATTTGGTATTTTCCCTAGAGACGGAGCTTGCTTTGATTGAACGATTTTCTCTGCTGTACGGGCTTTTTGTACCCACTCGGGCAATGGTGCAGACGTCGGCTCAGGATTTTTCGGGCGGAATTTTTCCAATCCACTCTTCATGAGTTTTCCTCCCGCAGAAAAGATTCCGCCGAACAGTCCGCCGCCTGCGGCACCTTTCGTCGTATCGATCGCGGTTGCCTGCGCGGCTTCGCCGATCGTTTTTTCACCACGCTGCACGTCGTCGATATTCTTCGCTCCGGATTCCATCCCGGCAATTGTTCCACCCATTGTGGCTCCGCCTCGTACAGCTGCGCCGACTGTTTGAACGCCTTTTGCTCCGGCGCCCAAGACTGTTCCCGTACCTAGCGTTGCACCGGTGACAATAGCCGTGACCGCAACATCGCGGCTAACCGTAATCGCTTCTTGTTCTGTTTTATAACGTTCACCCTGGTCTTGCACTGTTCGATTTACTCCCATATCCGTCACCCCGCCTATTTCTTGGTAGTTCGCGTCTACTTCGCTTAGTCCGCACATACGTCGTGCGGCGTTCATGAGTTCGCGTTGTTCTTTGTCGGTCAGCGCCGTCTTTGCTTCCTCAAGAAGTTGTTTTGCAAATTGCATCGTTGCGATGATTTTTTTTCCGCCGTCAGTATCAATGGCATATGGATCAGAACCCGTGAGCAAGCGATTGAATTTTCCAAACCATCCACTCGTCACTTTATGTTTTTGGATCGTGTGAATGTTTGCCTCCTCTCGCTTGATGATTCCATCGATCATGGACGATGTTTCTTGCATTGTTTGTTCTTTGGTCACTTTTTCATCAGCCGAAGCAACTTCGGCATTGTGATCTTTTCGCTCTGCATTTGCGCGCTCGATTTGTTTTTTTAACCCTTCGGAACGTTGGTTCGTCGGAACATTTTGTAATGACTCCGGTTGTTTTTTCCCGGCATCGGAATGTTCGCCGAATGCTTCGGGATTGTGGTACAAAAGCCGAGCGTCGGAATATGGATTTTTCATTTGTATACAGGCATAAAGCCTTCTTCTCATTATACCAAATTTTCGCAGAAATCGCCATATGTTCAGACCCACACGGTCTGGCCTCTTTTTTTGATATCCCTAGTTCATCCCGGCATTCCATTGCGCTATTTTGTTTTTGACGAGCTTCGCCATAGTTTCGTTGATAGATGCGATGCGAGACCCTGCTTTTTTTGGTTCATCGGAAAATTCAATCGGGCCTCGATACATATCCACATTGTTTTCACGCAAAAAATCTTCAACCTGCTCGGATTCATGGCCGTACAAATCTATCATCCAGGCGAGTTGATTTTGCAGATCTTCATCTTCTAAGAAGGGATTCTCACAGTTTGGACCACTGTCCTGCTCAAAATTATCTTCATACGTATTCTTCATATCAGAATGATATCGGATCTGAAGCTGAAAGATCAAAATGGGACCATGAGATGCTGTTCAAGAATCCATTGACCAGTTCCTTTCACATCTTTAGACTGACGCAGCTTTAAAACGATCTCGCATTGAGAGCACGTTCTTGTCCGCCTCAGAGCCTTTGGCTCAGATAAGCGGAAATCAGAGAACCTCCCAGACTCAATGCACTCACTACCCCACCCTATGGTGAACGGACTTATTGCCCGCAAAATCGGCATGTCACGCGTGTTTCTCCCAACTGGAGAAGCAATCGCCGTCACGTACTTGAAGATCGAAGAAAACCAGGTTGTCCGCAAGAAGACGACGGAAAAGGACGGATATGATGCCGTTGTTCTCGGTGTTGGTCAGAAAATCATGAAAACAAGAAAAGGTAAGGAAGTCACGAAATATACGCGTGAGAAGGAATTCCGCGTTGAATCTATGGAAGGTATCGATGTCGGATCAAAGATCACAGCAGCCTTGTTGCCAGCTGAGACCATGGTTTCCGTGGTTGGTATCAGCAAAGGTAAAGGTTTCCAGGGTGTTATGAAGCGTCACCACTTCGCTGGAGGTCCACGCACCCACGGTTCGCACTTC
>JALHMU010000007.1:18555-25152 GCA_022843885.1 Candidatus Peribacteraceae bacterium
AGGTCGTATTCACCCAGGAAAGAGAATGGCCGGACGCATGGGAACAGATCAAGTCACCATCAAGAGTCGCCCCATCATCACGTGTGATGAGAAAGCGGGGATTGTCGCTGTAAAAGGCCCTGTTCCGGGTCCAAACGGTGCATTTGTCATCCTTACAATTGAATCCAAATAACCATGAAAATGGACGTCTTCTCAGCATCGGGTACCAAGTCGGGATCAGTCGATCTTCCGGCATCCATGTTCGAGGTCGAGATCAACAAAGGTCTCATCCACCTCGCATTGGTCCGCCAGCAGAGCAACCGCCGCAATCCGATTGCTCACGTCCGCACACGCGGTGAGATCCGCGGTTCCACAAAGAAGCTCTTCCAGCAGAAAGGAACCGGTCAGGCTCGTCGCGGTCCAAAGCGAAGCCCAGTCCTCCGCGGAGGTGGAAAGGCCTTCGGACCACGCAATGAAGCCAACTTCACGAAAGACATGCCGAAGAAAATGCGCCGCAAAGCTCTCTTCTGCTCACTCTCATTGCGCGCGAAAGAAGGTGCAATCGTCGGACTCGAAAACTATCCAGACGACATGAAGACAAAGAACCTCTCTGCCTTGCTTGAAAAGATGAGCATGGAAATTGGTCGCCGCATCGTCATCGTGCTCCCAGCTCGTCACAAAGGACTCGAGCTCTCCAGCCGCAACATCCCACGCGTCAAAACAATTCTCGCTTCCTACTTGAACCCGGAAGACATTCTCCTTGCAAAGAAAATTATTTTCTTGGTCGATGCTGTGAAAGTCGCCGAAGACACGTTCGTGAAGAATGAGAAAGATGTGAAGCCAGCGCAGATCGAGTCGGAAACAGCAGAGAAGCCAAAGAAAGTAACGAAGAAACCAGCCGCGAAAAAACCTTCCCCTAAGAAATAATGGAACTCGCACACGTCATCAAAGGCCCTGTTCTCACAGAGAAAGCCGAAGCGCAGAAAGTTGCGGGAATCTACACGTTGAAGGTTGATCCAAAAGCAACGAAAGTTGATGTAAAAAATGCACTCCGCCGTTTCTACGACGTCGATGTCGTCTCGGTCCGCGCTCTGCGCACCGTTCCAAAAGTTCGCGCCATCTCCGCTCACAAATCCATGCAGAAACGTCATCGCGAAAAGCGCATGATTGTGAAGTTATCCAAGAAGAGTAAGACCCTTGATTTGTCCGCCTTTAAGACCTCCTAATCATGCCAGTTCGTCCTCAAAAACCAACGACGCCCGCACGACGACAGATGTCGATCGCGGATTTCTCTGGCCTCACGAAGAAGCGCCCAGAGAAGAGTTTGACCAAGGGCAAGCAGCGCATCTCCGGTCGTAACAACTTGGGCCGCGTCACCGTTCGTCATCGTGGCGGCGGACACAAGCGTTTGCTCCGCGATATCGATTTCAAGCAGATCGACAAGCTCGGTATTCCAGGAACTGTGCGTGCCATTGAGTACGATCCAAACCGTTCTGCTCGCATCGCCCTCATCTATTACGTCGACGGTGAAAAGCGATACATCTTGGCTCCAGAAGAACTCAAAGTAGGAGACTCCATCGTCTGTGCTGATCGCACAAAAGTAAAAGCGGGAAACCGTATGCGCCTCGAGCACATTCCACTCGGTTTCAAAATCTTCAACCTCGAACTCCAACTCGGTCGCGGCGGACAGATCGTCCGTTCGGCTGGAAGTAGCGCCACACTCGTCGGTTTCGATGACGTGTATGCAATCATCCAGCTCCCAAGCGGCGAAATGCGCAAGATCCGCAAAGAATGTTTCGCTTCTATCGGTATCGTCTCCAACGTTGACCACCACCTCATCACGATCGGAAAAGCCGGACGCATGCGTTGGCTCGGTCGTCGCCCACAAGTTCTTGGTAAGTCGATGAACGCCGTCGATCACCCACACGGTGGTGGTGAAGGTCACTCTCCAATTGGTCTCAAGAATCCGAAGACGCCATGGGGTAAGCCAGCACTCGGAGTGAAGACACGAAAGAATCGTCGTCAGAGTAATTCCCTCATCATTCGTCGTCGTATTAAGAAGAAGTCCAAAAAGTAGTTTCTCCCTTCCTTTAGCCCTCTCTCATGTATAAACTCATCCTTCCATTGATTGCTCTCGCACTCGTTCTCACGAGCGTGTAGCCCCAACATTTATGTCACGATCACTCAAAAAAGGCCCCTACATCGATGCTCGACTCTTCAAAAAAGTCATGCAGCTGATCGAAAAACAAGAAAAGAAGGTCATCAAGACCTGGGCTCGCAACTGTACCGTTCCACCAGAATTCGTCGGCTTCACATTCGCTGTCCATAACGGCAAAGAATTCACGCCGGTGTACATCACGGAACAGATGGTTGGTCACAAACTCGGAGAGTTCTCCTGGACGACAAAATTCAAGGCTCACGGTGGAAAGAATGCCAAAGCCGAAGCCACTCCTGCACCCGCTCCTGCTCCTGCTAAATAATCATGCACGCAACTGTTCGCTCCGTTCGGCTCGCTCCTAAGAAGGCAAACCTCATGGCCAAGGTGGTTCGTGGGATGTCCGTGCCAGATGCCATGGATCTTCTCTCGAAGACGACCAAGAAGAGCGCTCGCATTTTCGAAACACTCCTTCGTTCCGCAATTGCGAACGCTCAACACAACATGAAGCAGGATGCACAGACGCTCATCGTGAAAACGGTGGTCGTGAACCAGGGCACATCCATGCAGCGCGGTGTTCCGATGGCACGCGGTCGCGTCCGTCCAATCCGCAAGTTCATGTCGCACATCACGCTCTCGCTCGGCGTCAAAGATCTCGAGCCGAAGCAATCCCGCAAAGCACTCAAACGTCTCAAGAAAGCAAACGAGAAATCTTCCCCCTCTTCCTCCAAGTAATTATGGGTCAAAAAGTAAACCCCATCGGCTTCCGCCTCGGCATCACGCGTACGTGGCCGTCGACGTGGTTCCAAACCAAAGCGAAGTACCGCGAGTACTTCTTGGGTGACGTGCATGTCCGCGATTACCTCCGCAAGAAATTCACAGACGCAGGTGTTGCACAGATCGATATCGAACGTGGAAAGAAAGTGTCGGTCATCATCCACACGAGCAAGCCGGGTGTGATCATCGGAAAGCAAGGCGCATCGATCGAAATTCTCCGCAAAGAACTCGAAGCAAAATTCGGTGGATCGTTCGAAGTGAACGTGCAGGAAATCCGCTCACCAGATACTGAAGCTGACTGTATTGCCGAAAGCATCCAAGGCCAGATTCAGCGCCGCATGCCATATCGTCGCGCTGCCAAAATGGCGATCGAAAAAGCAATGCAAGCTGGTGCTGTCGGAATTAAGATCGGCGTCTCTGGACGCTTGAACGGTGCAGAAATTGCACGCAGCGACTCCTTCAAAGATGGAAACATTCCATTGCAGACACTCCGCGCAAACGTGCAGTTCGCAACGCGTCATGCAGTCACCACCTACGGCACAATCGGTGTGCAAGTATGGGTCTACAAGGGAATGGTCTTCCGCAAAGTTCAAGAAGCACAATCGAACGCTCTTACAAGTTTGAACTCACCAAATAACTAATCATGCTACAACCTGCCCGCACCAAATATCGGAAAGCACACCGCGCACGCGGTGAGATCAAAAAGACGAAGGCCACAAAGGGTACGACCCTCGCCTTCGGTGCCTACGGTCTCAAGTGTCAGTCGATCGGCGAGCTCAGCTCACGCCAGATCGAAGCAGCACGCCGTGCCATGACGCACTCTGTGCAACGTGGTGGCAAAATCTGGATTCGCATCTTCCCACACAAGCCAATCACCAAGAAATCCCCGGAAGTACCGATGGGATCGGGCAAAGGCGCAGTTGAATTCTACGCTTGCCCCGTCTGGCCAGGAACGATGATCTTCGAAATCGACGGTCTGCCAGAAGCAGCCGCCCGCGAAGCACTCCGCCTCGCCGCTCACAAATTGCCAGTTCGTACCAAATTCATTAAGCGCATCCAAAACGTATGAGTACCTTCCCTTCCATGACCGAGCTTCGAAAAATGTCACTCTCAGAACTTCGCAAGGATCTGAAGTCGCAACACGGCCAGGCTGCAAAGATGCGCCTGACGATCAAGCTGGGCAAAGAAAAGAATCATGCTGCATATCGTGCGCTCAAAAAGCACATCGCTCGCAGCACGATGGTACTGACTGAGTTCGAGAAGAAAGGCTTGCCTGAGAGCGAAACTCCGACTACCCTCAAGCGTCCAAAAGCGTCCGCAAAGAAGACAAAGGACACACCTACCTCTTCCAAAAAAGCTGCCTAATTCTTTATGCACATCAAGCACGGAATCGTTACATCGGCCCGCATGCAGAACACTGTCGTCGTGACAGAACACCGCTCCGTACTTCACCCGATGTACGCGAAGCGCTTCCGCGTCAGTAAGAAATTCATGGCTGATACGAACGGTCACGATGTGAAGCTCGGCGATGAAGTGACGATTACGGAATGCCGCCCGATCAGCAAACTCAAGCACTTCAAAGTCACTGAGATCTTGAAGAAGGCTGTGCAAGTCAGCGAAATGAAGAGCGAAGATGTTGAGAAAACAATCAAGCGCGATCACCGCGATGCGCAGGCTGAAAAGAAAGTTTCCCCAGACGCCAAATGATCCAGACACAATCCATGCTCAACGTGGCCGATAACACTGGTGCAAAAAGCTGCATGTGCATCCGCGTGCTCGGAGGAACGCGCCGTCGTTACGCTGGTGTCGGTGACATCATCGTCGTTGCTATCAAGGAAGCATCCTCACGCGGCACGGTAAAGAAGAAGGCAGTCGAACGCGCTGTGATCGTCCGCACGAAGAACATCACACGCCGCAAGGATGGATCTGCCGTCCGCTTCGATGACAACGCATGTGTGATCATCGATGCAAACAAAGAACCAAAAGGCACCCGCGTCTTCGGACCGGTCGCACGTGAAGTGCGCGCTCGTGGTTACCAGAAAATTATTTCTCAAGCTCCCGACGTACTATGAAAATCCGCCAGGGCGACACAGTCCTCGTTATCAGCGGCAAAGATAAAGGCAAGAAGGGCACTGTCCTTCGTGTCCTCCAGTCGCAGAACCGCGTGGTTGTCGGCGGTGTGAACATGCGCACCAAGTTCACCAAGAAGAGTCCACAAGCTGCCGGTCAGAAAATCCAATTCGAAGCTGGTATCGCAATCGGAAACGTCATGATGCTCGATCCAAAGAGCGGCAAGCCAACACGCATTGGATACAAGATCGATGAGAAGACTGGTCGCAAAGTTCGCTTCGCAAAAGTCAGCGGCACAGTGATCGATCGCGCATCTGCAAAATCAGAAAAGAAAACGACGGACACGAAAGAGGACACAGCAAAGAAGTCGACGAAGAAAGAAAAGCCAGCCGAGGTCGCATCCAAGAAGCCAACAAAAGGTCCATTCTGGAAGAAGATGGGCTTCGGTGCTGACGCTATCGATGGTGAACCAGATGCACACGCACAAGCAGGTCCGGAGCATGGCGCTCCTCCAAGCGCTCAAGTACACGTACGCGGCGGAAACCGCGGTTCCTAAAATTTTATGGCTGCAGCCACTTACACTCCCTTAAAGAAACGGCTCCAAGGTGAGATCGCGAAAGCGCTCAAGTCCGAACTGAACATCACGAACGTGAATGCGCTTCCAAAGATCATGAAGGTGACGGTGAACGTTGGTCTGAACCAGAAGAAGTACAGCTCCAAAGAAATGCAGCAATTCATCTCCGAGTCCGTGGCTACCATCACGGGTCAGAGACCATCCATGCGCAAGTCACGTAAGTCGATCGCGAACTTCAACATCCGCGAGAACATGATCGTCGGTCTTGCTACCACGCTGCGCGGCAATCAAATGTACGACTTCCTCGACCGCTTGATTCACTACGCACTCCCACGCGTTCGCGACTTCCGCGGACTCAATGCGAAGTTCGATGGTCACGGCAACTACTCCATCGGAATCAAAGATCAGTCGATCTTCCCAGAGCTCCCAGCTCCAGAAGCCAGCAAGATCTTCGGTCTGCAGATTCAAATCTCCACCAACGCAGGCAACGACGCTGCCGCACTCGCACTGTTCAAACAAATCGGCGTTCCGTTCAAGCGTGATCGCAAAGAAAAAGAGTCCAAATCTTGAATTCCCTAATCTGAGCTTTCAACCTATACTTCCGCTCCCAATCTCACCTTCCCATGGCTCGTAAGAGTATCGTCCTCCGGCAACAGCGCGGCCAAGCCCGCTACAAAAAAGAACTTGCCGAGGGCAAGAAGCCGACGATGCCTACGCGCGTCTACAATCGCTGTTCTCTCTGCGGCCGCCGACACGGTTTCATGCGTTTCTTCGGTGTCTGCCGCATCTGTTTCCGTGAGCTTGCTTGCAAAGGCGAGATCCCGGGTGTTCGCAAATCTTCCTGGTAATTATGCTTCTCAATGATCCCATCGGCGATATGCTGACGCGCATGCGTAACGCGCAACACGCTCGTAAAGAGTCGTGCTCGTTCCCATGGAGCCGCATCAAGGAGCAGATGTGCGAGCTCCTCAAACGCGAAGGGTACCTTCAGGACGTCTCGGTATCCGGCGACAAGCCACACCAAGACATTACGATTGCCTTC
>JALHMU010000008.1:0-13650 GCA_022843885.1 Candidatus Peribacteraceae bacterium
ACTTTGCATTCACTTTGGGAAGGTTGGCGAACTGGAACTTCGGATGTTCCAACCATTGCATTTCACGCATGCGGCCGGGTCCTACAAGGAATCCGTACGGACCTTCATCGATTTGAGTAGGACTTACCTGACGCATCAAACGGAGCAACCGCTCTGGATGCTTATCCAGTTCAATTGTATCTGAAAAGTTCACACCTTCTTTGATCGTGCGAGGATTAATAACTGTCCGGGCAACATCCTGTGTTTCCTTACTTGCATGGTATAACTTCACGCGAACTTTTAGATTTTGCGTACAGACAGCTTGAAGCTGTGTATTGAAAAGTTCGACCTGTCGCATAATATTGATACCCGTCGTGCGTACTCCGTCCAAAATACGTGCAGCCAAATGAATCACTCCTGGTTTATTGAGATTTTTTTCAATGATCGCGATATAGGGACCAATCGACATGCGCATACCTCCAATCAATGCTTGTCTACCACGGAGTGCATCGGGCAGCCCCTCTTTCATTACTTGTAAACCTTCCAACCCATGCTTGCCGTAGCGCAACACGCGTCGCATCGCATCGGTGTCGAAGTTGGCTTCACAGAAGAGATATTCAACATCTTCGAGAGGAAGTTCAATGACGCCATCCGGCTGAACAAGTTGTGACTGCTGATCGAGGTTTGATTGATTGAGTTTCAATCGATCCTGTTCAATCGCTTCAATAATTTCTGTCTGAGACAACGCTTGATCAGGTGATGCCAACGCCAAACGACCAACGTTCACGGAACGACGTTGTTCATGAATCATTTCACTCAATACTGTAAGCAAGTCATCACGAACTTCGGTACGTCGTACTTCAACGGCACGAAGCGAGGAAAGAATCACGGGAACAATCGCGCGACGCCGGGATCTTTCAATTTGGATGATCTCATCATCTCGGCCATCGATCGTCATCATCACACGTGAATGTCCGCTTTTTCCAATGACATCAACACCATCGTGCGCAGCGAAGGAATTCACCTGTGCAATCTCATGATCATTACGAAGTGGCACGACCATATGTCCCCGCATTGAATGCGCGCCAGTGTCAGGATTGATAAACAGATCACCTAACGTTTCTGGATCCAGAAAGCCGTCGTTCGTAATAATAGGAGGATGACGGGGCGACATAAAAGGAGAACATTAAACTGCTAAACGCAGAAAATGTCAAAGCTCCTTTTATCCTTTTAATTAGCCCAGGAAGCCGTTTGCGGTGTACAGGGCAGCAGTCAGAACCGACATGATCGACATCAATTTGAGCAAGATGTTGATCGATGGACCAGACGTGTCCTTGAACGGATCGCCGACCGTGTCACCGACGACAGCAGCCTTGTGTTCATCGGATCCTTTGCCGCCGAGGTTCCCTGCTTCGATGTACTTCTTGGCGTTGTCCCAGGCACCGCCTGAATTCGCCATCGAAAGTGCGAGCATTACGCCACACACAAGTGCACCAGCGAGGAATCCACCGAGTGCTTCTGCACCAAGCAAGAGACCAACGCCGAGTGGAACGAAGACCGAGATGAATGCAGGAAGAATCATTTCGCGAATAGCAGCGCTCGTTGCGATCGAGACACACTTGGCACTGTCGCCTTCCGCTTTGCCTTCCATGAGTCCTTTGATTTCGCGGAACTGACGACGAACTTCTTCAATCATTTTGAATGCTGCACGACCGACGGCATTCATCGTGAGTGCGGCAAACAAGAATGGAATCATACCGCCGATGAGGAATCCAGCGAGGACAATCGGCTTCGTGAGATCGATAGACGTGATGTTTGCGCTTTCTGTGAATGCTGGGAGCAGTGCGAGTGCCGTGATAGCAGCGGAACCGATTGCGAATCCTTTTCCGATCGCAGCCGTTGTGTTTCCAGCAGCGTCGAGTTGATCCGTACGAGCGCGAACCTGCTTTGGAAGGTGTGCCATTTCAGCAATACCACCTGCGTTGTCAGCAACAGGGCCATAGGCATCGACAGCGAGTGCCGTAGCCAAGATCGAAAGCATACCAACGGCAGCGAGCGCGATACCGTACAAACCTGATTGCAAGAATCCAACCATGACGGCGAGCACGATCACGATGATAGGAAGCATCGTCGACATGTATCCGAGTGCGAGTCCGCTGATGATGACTGTTGCGGCGCCAGTCTTGGAGGACTTTGCGAGTTTCTGTACTGGTTTGAATTTTGCAGATGTGTAGTACTCCGTGAACCAGCCGATGGCGACACCAGCGATGAGACCACCGAAGAGTGAGATCAAAACAGAAAGCACAATTGCTGTATCAAGGAACAACCAGTATGCGATACCAGATGTACCGATGATGACGAAGATCGAACTCATGATCAGACCGTTGCGCAGTGCAACATCGACCTTCTTACTGCCTTTCTTTGTGCGAACGAAGAACGTTGCGAGCAATGATGCGATGATGCCCCAACCTGAAACGAGCAGTGGGAAGATGACAGCAGCATTGGAGACGACGTTCCCTGCATTGCCTTCATAGGCCATACCCAAAATCATCGCAGCTGTAATAGAAGCGACGAAGCTTTCGAACAAGTCAGCACCCATACCTGCGATATCTCCGACGTTATCACCGACGTTATCGGCGATCACAGCTGGGTTTCTTGGATCATCTTCTGGAATGTTCTTCTCTACTTTTCCGACGAGGTCAGCACCGACGTCAGCAGCTTTAGTGTAGATACCTCCACCGACACGAGCAAAGAGTGCAACGAGTGATCCACCGAAGCTAAAACCTGCGAGCGTGTGCAATGTCGAAGACAGTGGCAATGCAAACTGATAATTCAAAAGGAAGAAGGCGACAACGAGTCCGATGATACCGAGACCCGTGACCGAGAAGCCCATCGTTGAACCGGAAAGGAACGCGATGTGCAGACCAGAGGAAAGGCTCGTGCGTGCGGCGTTCGTCGTGCGGACGTTTGCAGCTGTTGCCGTGCGCATACCGATGAAACCTGCGAGGAAGGATAGAAGTCCGCCCGCAGCAAAGGCTGTCGAAACGAACGGCATCCCCCACTGACCAAGTTGTGCAGCTTCAAGACCTGTGTCGATGAAGACATACAAGAGTCCGCCACCGATGATGATGAACAGTACGATCAGTTGAAACTCTTTCCACATGAATGCCATTGCTCCTTTACGGATCTGTGCGGCGATGTGCTGCATTGCTTCATTGCCCGCTGGCATGAAGTGAATCTTCACATTGAAGAGCAAAGCGGCGAACAGCGCGACAATGCCTGTAAGCAGGACGAGCGCGAGAAGCAGCAAAAACGGATCCAAAGAAAGCAGGGTGGTCATAGGAAAAAGGAAGGATGTCGAAAACGCAGAACATGCTACTCGCCTGCCCGCATTAGGCAAAGTCGAGTTTGTTCCGCGTTTATGACAGTAAAAAGTCTCTGATGAAACCTATTTTGACTTCGCTTTCTTCTTCATCTGCTTGGCCATGTTCATCGCTTCTTTCTCGCCTTTTTTGACGAGCTTCTTCACTTCTTTCTTCGCGCTGACGTACTGCTTGTTCGCGTATACCTTGGCTTGCTTGATGCTTTTCTGGACGCTGTCGCTCTCGACAAATTCCTTCACATCTTTGGCGAGTTTGTCGCCGTCTTGTGAGAGGTGCTTCCCAAGAATTTTGGCAGCTTGCTGTGCATCAGGAGCGTTCGTCAATTCTTCGCGCAACTTCTTATTAGAGAACAAATATCCGGCCATCGCACCGCCGAGTGTACCGAGAAGGAGTGAAACTTTTTTCATGTGTTACAGGGGGAAAGTCCGTGAATACTAACATTGATGCAAATCCCATCAAAGAATTTACCGTTTCTTTTCTCTGCGTCAGCGATCTCATGCCGCCCATGATTTCCCGCAGCGGCGATACCGTATCGCCGCACTGCGACGGAGCGTCGCAGCTACAATGCTTTGCGTAAAGCCTGAATCTGGGCTTCGCTCAGGACACTCTTCAATGCTTCATCCGTCGCAGCTTTGATGCCCTCGACGGATCCAAATGTTTTTAGAAGTTCTGTACGCGTCTTCGGCCCAATGCCTGCGATGCCATCAAGCGCGGACTGTGTCATCGCGCGCATGCCTTTGCCTTCGCGTAAGGAATTTGCGAAGCGATGCGCTTCATCACGGAGGCGTTGCAAGAGAAATGATGCGGGCGTATTTGGTGCGAGCGCGATCGAGTGTGATTCGCCCGGCAAGAAGACTTCTTCATAGCGCTTCGCGAGACCCGCGACCGGAATATCGAGTGCATATTCTTTCAAGACGTCCACGACTGCATTCAGTTGTCCCTTGCCACCATCTATAAGGAGGAGATCTGGACGCGTCATGAACGATGGATCGATTTTGTTCTGGAATGCATCGAACATTACCGCGATTTCTTTGTCTGGTTCGTCGATTTTCAAAAACGCAGGGAGTGCAAGAAGATGCCGAAATCCAAGCGATGCATACAGATTTTCATCTGCATGATCCACACAGGAGTAGAGCTTTCCTTTTTTGATCGACTTTGTGATGCGACGCAGCAAGAAATGTAATAATTCGACGCGATGATCCGCGTGGACCCATACATGTGAGAGTGCGAATGATGTTTTTTGTGCCGCATGCACACGAGCAAAGCCGATGACTGTCTCTTCTTTTCGAAGGACAAAGAATTCGGTGTAGTCGAATGTTTCAAGCGGGCGCAATGTCGGTAAGATCCCCTGGATCTGTTCGATGTCTGATTTCTTCGCTCGGCCGGTGCACACCTTCTTTTCTTCCCACTCGGCTTCTTCCTGTTCGAACGACGTTACCAAATATTTGAGACGTCGACGAAGGGCTTCCTGCAGCGATTTATAATCATCGATCTTTCCGTCTCCCAGTGAACGAATCGTGAACGAGCGATAGTGATCGCGCTTTGGTTTTCCATCATGCATCACGACCATACTGGCGCTGGTGTACTCACCGCCAAGATGAGAAATGTCATAGCCTTCGATACGCTTCGGTTTTGTCGGAAGTTTCAACTGCGTTTGCAACTCCTCTAATGCCGATTCGATATTGCGCGCTTCTGATTCCCACTTCGCTTCGCTCTGTTTCACTTTCTGTTCAGCATTCTTCATCGCGAGATCAAGCAGCGATGATTTTTTTCCGCGTTCAGGCACACGGAACGTCACACGTGCTTCGCGCTTTGCACATAACCATTCGGCGAGCACCGCGGCATCCGCAATATCACACGGCAGCAGAATGATTTCGGGAATATCTTGGGTCTCGGCGTAGTACTGCGGAATGAATTGCGACAGGATCGATCCGATGTCTTCCGCCCATCCTTGGAGTGAGAGCTGATACTCACTTAACAGCTTCCCGCCGCGCTTTCTGAGCAGGACGACCTGAGCCTTCCCCGATAACAATGCAACGCCAATCGCATCCATGTCTTCTTTCGATGTGTCCGATACGATCTGTTTTTCTTTGAGTGATTCGATGTATTGAATGACATTGCGAAACTCCGCCGCTCGTTCGAATTTTTTCTCGGTCGCTGCTTGCTGCATCAATTCCTTTGCTCGCACCAAAACAGGATCGTACTGTCCTCGGAAAAACGAGACGACTGCGTCCATTCGCGCGCGATACTCTTCTTGTGACAATGTGCCCGTGCACAGTCCATTGCATTGTCCAATCTGCGACTCAAGGCAAGGCTTGAGTGCCGCCGTATTCTTCGGATCACGATTCAGAATATCGAGTGACTTGGCGCAGGAGCGATACCCGAGCACTCGGTGCAACATGTCGAGCGTGTTCCGAAGCTCCCATGCCGTGAGGAAAGGTCCGAAGTACTTCGCTTTGTCATGTTCCATACGTCGCACGATTTCCGTACGAGGAAACGCATCCTGCATCGTGATCTTGAAATACACATGATGCTTATCATCTTTCATAAGGACGTTGTATTTCGGTTTACGCTCCTTAATAAGATTCGTTTCTAAGAGAAGTGCTTCCAATTCTGTATTCGTGACGATCGCATCGAAATCGTGGATTTGTTCGACCAATGCCATCTTCCATGGTCCTTGGCTTTTCATGCCGTCCGCAGCGACATAGCTTTTTAGACGATTGCGAAGATTCTTCGCTTTGCCGACATACAGAACATTTCCTTCTTTATCGAGCCAGCGATAGACACCAGGTTCCGTCGACGTTTTTGCGATACGCGCACGAATCGCCTTGAGAGCAGGGTTGCGCTTGTCGGCTGCCGACTCTGACGTCAGTTTGATCATACCTTTACATTAGAAAGTATAGCCGTACGATGAACACTACGCAGATGAAAACTCTCGTTTCCGCCATCGTGCTCAATTATCGTTCATTTGCCGATACCGTGACGTGTGTCGAAGCACTCTTGAAACAAACTGTCATCGATGAATTGCAGATTTTATGCGTCGACAATTGTTCCGGTGATGGCACGGCTGAAAAACTCCGACAGAAATGGGATGATCATCCAAAAGTACGCGTCGTCGAGATGCAGAAGAACTACGGCTTTGGCGGTGGATGCAATCGCGCCGTCGGGATGAGTCGTGGAGAATTTCTCATCTTCATCAATCCTGATAACACCTTTCCACCTGATGGACTCGAAAAAATGATCAACTGTATGAATGCTCATCCTGAATTGGGAATCCTCGGGCCGGGATTGGAATTTCCCGATGGAACACTGCGTCCCTCTGCCCGTCCGTATCCGCGCATCAGAGATATCATCTCCAAGCGTTTATTCCCGGCACGATGGGAAGCAAAGAATCAATTTACGAATACCGAACAGCTGGAATATGTCGATTGGGTCGTAGGAACATGTCTGATGATTCGACGAGATTTCTTCCATGCCATCGGCGGCTTCGACGAGCGTTATTTCCTTTTCTTTGAAGATACGGACCTGTGTCGCAAGGCAAACATGGCAGGAAAGAAGGTGGGATTCCACCCTGGGATTCGTATTGCAGATCGCAAGAAGCGTTTAAGCGATGGCGGTCTCTTCACGATCTTCCGGAAAAAGACTGCCCGAATCCACCTCAAAAGTGCCCTTCACTATTTCTGGAAATGGGCTGGTAAGAGCGCTTGACCAAGCGGGGAAGGAACGTGTACCCTTTTGGCCCAATGGAAACCCTTCGTTTAACCGTGGCCGCCCGCTCGAAAGAGCAGAATGTGAAGCAGCTCAGAAATGAGTCGCAGGTTCCATGCGTGGTCTATGGAAACAAGACGGAGAACACGATGATCTCCTGCAAAGAACAGGAATTGCACCGCATCTACAAGGCTGCCGGTGAAAGCACCATCGTCGAACTCGATTTGGACGGAAAGAACATTCCAGTGCTTATCCACAGTTTGACGCTTGATCCTGTCTCCGATCGCTACCAGCACGTCGATTTCTACGCCGTCGATATGTCGAAGAAGCTCACGGCTCACGTTCCAGTACATGTCACGGGTGAATCCCCTGCAGTGAAGGGACTCAGCGGTATCCTCGTCAACGTTCACACGGAACTCACGGTGACATGTTTGCCGAAAGATCTTCCCCACAGCTTTGAAGTCGATCTTGGAAAACTCGTTGAATTCGGAGATATCATCACGGTTGCCGATATAAAAATCCCAGCCGGTGTCGAACTGGAAGAAGAAGCTGACACCGTCCTCTTCACGGTTCAGGAACCACGCAAAGCTGAAGAAGAGACGAAGCCTGCAGAAGGTGAAGTTCCGGCTGACGGTGCTGCTCCTGCCGCTGAAGGTGCACCTGCCGATGCAGCCGCAAAGCCAGAAGGTGAAAAGAAAGCCTAAGTACTATTTCTTCTCAAGCAATCCAAGTGGAAGCAAGAGTGGAGTTTTGATGTGTGGCAATTGTTCGACGAGTTCCAAATCTTCCAGTGCAACTTTGCCAATGTACAACCGCGACAGATCGCCGCCAGCGTCGACAAAATCTTGGATGTTCAGGTGTCCGCGGTAATACACGAGATCTTTGGTGAATGCGCCCGGTCGTGATGTGTCCCCCATTCCGCGTTTGAGCCCGATGGTTTTCTTCAGCGCCTTCTCTTTGGAATATCCGATGTCTTCTAAATGACGACGCGTGGCACTGAACCCATGCGTCAATGCATAGCTGACGCCAACCACGCCTAATGCCGGCCAGTAGCGCTTTTCATGATGCTTCGGCAGTACTTTGTTCTGCCAATAAATCGCGAGCCCTTCCTGTGTTTCCAAGTAGTTCGCCATGCCTGCACGCAATAACATGTACGTCTGATGCAATCCGTTCTCAGTCGTGAGTGCATGTGTTTCAATTTCATGTGCGATCAACGCATCGACATGTGTCGGAGAAAATGTCGCACCTTTCCGGAGTAATATATGACGTCCACCGACGGCACAGTCGGAAACAAGTTCTTCCTGAATCGTGACATCCCATTGATGCAGTCCATAGCGCATCAACACATCCTCAAAACGCACTTTCACCTGCTCTGCAGTCAGTTTCGCACCAGACTCATGAAAAGGCTCACGTTGGCGGATGTCACTGTGTGCACGTGCCAGTAAATCCTGCGTTGGTTTTCCAAAGAGTGCGATGGATGCTTTTGTGAACGCTTCATTTGCGCCGATGGATTCCAACATGGAGAGTCGTTGAAATAATTCTTGTTTACGTTTCTTCAGGAGCATTCCAAATGGAGATGCATCTGTTTTCAATTCACGAATACGCTCTTTGGTTTCTTCGATGTCGAGTTCAACCGGACGATACGTAAAGATCGGTTCGTGATGAGGGTCGGCGCGAAGCGCCTCGATATGCTGCGTCAGATCCAGTGGACGCATGGCTTTCAGAAGCGGAATTTCCCGATGTAACGTGTAGAGCTGTCGATCGACCGCGAAGAGATCAACTGTAAGGCGCACGCGTTGTTTTCGGAGTGCGTCCGATTTTTTTGTGGGATCAATCAAGAATCCCGCAATGTCGCGATTGCCGAGAACCATCGGTGCATCACTGGAGAGTGGCATTGTTTTGACGACTGTTTGAATTTTCTTTCCAGCCAACAAGAAGCGTGCGCGGAAGGATGTGGGATCACCATGCAATGGTTCGATCGCACCACGACGCAGGAGTTCTGCGGCAAACATATCATCCAGCAGCGTACGATCGGTAGTCGTATCGACTTTGGCAAAGGCCTCAACATTGGCATCCCCTGCAGAAAACGTGACCTGTTCGGTCAGACCGATCGTCGGATGATGTACACCCGTTTTTTTCTCCGCATTGGAACCGAATAATTGTCGCGCGAGGAGCACTCCTTTCTCCGGTGTTTGGACTTTGAGTCCTTGCACACGATCAAGTCGCGCACGAAGTGGCGCTAAGTTTGCAATCTGCACCGAGAGACCGGCACGTGCATTTACTTCCAGAAGCATCGGACCGTTTTCCTGATCAATCGTGAGATCGACCGCGAGATACCCGATATTTGTAATCTGCTGAATGCGCGAACAAATGAGCAGCATTTGCTCCCAATATGGGAGTTCAATACCGTGAAAATCTGCGCCGTGCGGCAGACGCGAAATCGTCTTATTGTATTGCACAGCGTGGTTTAAAGCGCCTTCTGCAAGATCGATGCCGATCCCGATACCACCCAGATGGAGGTTCGCTTTTCCCGCACTGTCCCCCGTTGGTATGCGTAACATCGCCATCACCGGAACCAAGTTGAAGACAACGACACGAATATCTGGGAGTCCCGCCGGACGGAACGGCAAGAATGATTTATGGGGCTTTAATAATTGTTCAAAGAATGCCGTGTCGCGTCGACCGTTCACGGAAAATTTTCCGTCCAAAATATCTTCGATGTGTCGGTACAATTCTCGGCTCGTGACTGATTTTTTTCCTTCCGTGAAGTCACCATGCTTGTCGCGACCGGTAAATACACGAATGCCTTCACCTCCGTATCCGAAGTTCGGTTTCAACACGCATTTATCCGGAAGAGACGCGAAATTGAATGAGCGAAGTTGTTCACGAGTGGAGATCTGTGCAAATACTTTCGCAGTGGGAATACCACGTGCAGAAAGGAATGCTTTGGTCTTCAATTTATCATCCGCAAATGCAATCGCTTTCCGTGGGTTAAATGGCTTAATGTAGAGCAAATTTCGGGCATTCATCCCGAGCACGCCACCCGATCGGAAGAAGGAAAAAAGATTCATGAAATTACTCCTGCAAATGCTGGAATACGCCACGGAAACGGAAATATTCGGTCA
This sequence comes from Candidatus Peribacteraceae bacterium, assembly GCA_022843885.1. Taxonomy (GTDB): domain Bacteria; phylum Patescibacteriota; class Gracilibacteria; order Peribacterales; family Peribacteraceae; genus JALHMU01. The sequence continues at coordinate 10,196 of JALHMU010000008.1, forward strand.
GTCGAAGACCGGTATATTTTCCGAGAACGATGTTGATGAATATCGTAAGAAGAATCGATTCCGGATATGCGATGACGAACGATTGCAGTGTCGGCCACCGAACGATGAAGACACACAAAAGTGCCGCGAGGACAGTGTCGATCACACTGTAGAGCGCCGACATTTTTCCTTCTTCACTTTCCAGCATCACAAAACTTTCCGAGAGTGTCGACATGATGAGCAAGACGAAGATCGTATCCGGTGCGACGATGATATCGAACGCAGCACCCATCGCGAGCACGAGGATCAAGGTGATACTGACAACCGTCAAAATGATCGCAATTTTTGGAACATAGAGAATACGCCACCCTCGCATCACGCGTCGTGTCATGTATGTTGCGATGAGAATGAACGTCAGGAACATAATTCCGATCGCCCAACCTAACGCGATGAAGCTGAGAGCGATGATTGATGGCGTATACAAGCCATATGTCGCGATTCCAACAACCTGCTTCAGGAACGCCAAAATCGTCGCAATGATCGGGAGCATGAGAAGGAATGTCAGCGTCTGACTGGAGACACCGTGGGTCAACATGTACGTCACGAGTGTCGAAAGAATATTCCATGGTTTGAGGCTCAAGCTCGATGCATCCTGAATCACGATTTCAATATCACGACGTTGCAGTGTCTCTTCAAATCCGGCGATGTCCGTTGCTTCAAGTAATGGATTGATCGCTTCTTTGCGCGTGAGATACAAACTTTTCGGCATTAAGACGGAGAGCGGTCCACGCACGGCTCGAGAGAGCGTTGATAAACTGTTTTCGCTAATGAGCACGATCGACTGATCTTGAATTGCTTGCAGCCGTGCTTCGTCTCCGCGTGTCGCACTCATGAGTGCCTGCATGCCTGCTACCGGATCAGATGTCCAAATCACGATGGCATCTGCATTCTTGAGTCGATCAAATTCATCACTCAATAATTGCGTAAGTGATTCTTGAATGCCGAGTGGAATACTCGACTGTGTGACTTTGAGAACCTGCAAGAAAATCCCTGCTTGTGCAGCACTCTGTTGATGCAGATCGATCTTGTCCTGGCTGACGCTTCCATCCGCTACCAGAGCCACTTTTCGCGTATAGGCTGTAATGACATGTGATGTCGTCGATTCGCGTGTTTGTCCGTTGATGATTTGCGAAATTGTCAGACGAATCGTGTACTCACCAGGCTTGTCCGGCGTGAATAATGCTTCGACTGTGCGACTGATCGTGGATGTGGAATCTCCTTCAAACCAACGATATGTCACCGCGCCACTGGCAGTCTTTGCCGACGATGCATCAAGGACAATCGTGCGACCAACAGCCACTTCATCCGGACCGGAAATGACGGCTAGTGGAATAGCTGCATCCGTTTGTTGCGCGAACGCAAAATTCGGCATGAATGAAAGCAGCAGGAATGCGACGGCGAATCGGCGTTTCAACACCGAAACACTATACAGCTTTCTTATTAAAACGTCGTGTTTTCTCTTTCCCGGTGTGCATTTCCTTGTATCGCTTGATTTGAGGTTCCAGCTTCTCGATACAGCGATCCACGGCTTCAAGCGGAGTCGGACGGCGAGATTCGACGCGAAGCATCTTCTTTGGCAAATGCACCGTAATGGTCACTTTGACCTGATCACGCTCTTTCTTGGTATCGCGGCGCTCAGCTTCGACGCGAATTGCTGACCCTTCATCCTTGAGACGTTTGCAGTATGTAGCCAATTTACCGATCTTTGCAGCAAGGGTAATGAGTTCTTGATCGTTGTAATTCACGTTTTTCTCAAAGTGTTGAACGTTCATGAGCAGGGGGAAAGTGGCTTCACTATACCATAAAATGGCTCTCGTAATAGTTTGAAATAGAACCCGTTTTGTGATAGAATATCTAGATACATCCAAACACATCAAAATGCCTGAAAATCCATTGGATAAAACTCCGGCAGTAGAAACAAACATCGAAACAAACTCTGTTCCAAAAGAACAGGGAGAAACTGCTGACAAACCTGGGGCAACGGAGCGCAAGGAAACACAGAAAGATGCGCGTGACGCACGTGAAGGTGCCGAAAAAACAATTGATCAGCAGCGCTCGGAAAGTAATTTGGATCGTGAATTAAACACAAATACGGAAAAGCCAAACACAGCATCCGAAGCTCAGCAGAAAATTGAAACGATCACGGGGAAGCTGGAATCCGGCTTTGGGAAATTCAACAAGAAAATTGAAGAGTGGATGCCGTCGTTGGAATCAATCGGAAAAGCATTTGAGAGCTTTATGCTGCTGTTTAACCAGCTCATGAATAACATGAAGTTTGCCACTTCGACGATGAGAATAAACATGCCTTCCTTGTTTGGCGCGCCCGACCAGCTCATCGAGACATACGCTTCCATCAAGAGTGCAGAGCCTGCTGTGCCTTTTGAAGTGAAGGGTGATGATGCCGTGCAAGCAAAGAAACTCATGGCTCTCAAGCCGGCAAATGAATCGAATGACCAATTCCTCGGTCGCATGACGAAGACCGCGCAAAGTCAGAAGAAACAAGAATCGTGGACAATGAAGCAGCTTGTGGAATTAATGACGCCGAAGGCGCCAGAACCAGTGCCGGTCGCACAAACACCAGCGCCAAACACTCCTCCGCAATCGCCAAATGCTGTGCCACCAACCGCGCCACCTGCAGCTCCAGTTCAACCTGCAGCTCCAAATACGCAGGCACAAACACCGTCACCTACGCCTCCTGCTCAATCGTAATCATGACTCTCGAACACACCAAAACAAACATCGAATCGACACCGGAAATAAAGCCAAATCCGGTCGCTGAAACACAGCTTCGCACGCATGAGAAAGTGTTGCATGTAACCGATGCTGCGCTGCAAGAAGGCGCAAAAATTGCTGGAACAAGCCTCAATATGGGTGTCCGTGCAGTTCGTAACTTTGTATCTCATCTTCTTAGAAAGCCCTAATATGAACATCACCTTTGGACCAACGGAAAATCCCAAAGAATTGACAGATAAAGTCAGTCTTTTTTTGAAAGATTTAAGCGTAGATGTCGAAAAGCAACCCGATGACAAGGAACTCCTTCAACGTGAGATTGCAAAACTCTCAAGCAATGAGCGTGAGGAGTTGAATCGCCAAATTCGAGAAAACGTCGATGTTCCAGAAATCTTCAAAGAAGGAACTGAATCCAGAGAAAAGATTTTAACGCTTACGCAAAGCAAATTGGATGCTTTGAGTGAAAACATTAAACAATCACAATTGCATCCGAGTAACTGGTCGCCTGAAACACAGGAAACGGCAAAGACAGTCGCAATCACGGCAGGAATCGTGGCTGCAGGAATCGCAGTGTACAAATTCGGACAATGGATCTTTGGTGGAGTAAAAAAAGCTGGCCAGAAAACGAAAGAAGGCGTCAGTTCATTTGGCAGAGGAATACTGAAAATTGGCGCAGTAGCATTACT
>JALHMU010000008.1:13660-21792 GCA_022843885.1 Candidatus Peribacteraceae bacterium
ATATTTCGGAGTGAAGAAACTTCGTACTTACATGAGCGAGTATTTAGATCATCAAGCCGAAGTGATTGTCGATTCCATGCAAAAGAAGTTGGATGAAACGAAACATCATTATGATGAAGTGACAGAAAAATTGAAAAACGCCTCGCAAGAGGAACGTGAAGCACTTGAAAAAAAGCGTGTCGAGCTTGAGGAAAAAATGAAAAAAATGGAGGAGAACATTACAAAGAAAATTGAAACAGAGGCTGCTGCTACAAAAGAACGTAAAGAAAAAGAGGCAGACGAAGGGAAGAAAGAAGAAAAACCTCTCATCCCTGAGAAAAAAGAGCATCCTGAAGTAAAAATTGCAGTCGTAGCAAAAAGCTTGGAAATCCTGCTGGGAAACAGCAAAGTTCAGACTGTCATCGGACAGCACAGAGAAACTTCCATGGAAGAAATTCTTGCCCAATATGATCCGAGTACGAAGCAGGCAAAAGAATCCATTGAACAATGGTATAAACCGCCAGAAAATTCTTCCGGCGATGAACGCGAAGAATATAAAATCGGAGCACAGCAGCTTATTGAGCTGTGTGGCAGAAATCAGTACATCCTGCTGAATGAAAAAATAAAAACGACTGATTTAAAAAATATAACTCTCGGAGCTTTTTTGGAAAAAATTGGCGGTGGATTAATCATGGCACATGAAACGTTGAGTGCTGTTGAGAAACATAAAGAAGACCTAAGTAAATGGGATGCGCATGATCTTTTCACAGAACAAGTAAAAAACGGAAGCATCAGCAAGAACATCAATGAATCCATGCGTGCAAACATGCCTGAAACACTGAAAGATGTCTCATTAGAAGAAATCCTTACATACCTGAAAGACCATGCGCTCGATGCCCAATTTACAGTTCGCTACTTTTTGGAATCGAATATTCCTGAAACGGATAAAACAGGCCAGTGTATTAAACATATTTGTGAAAAAGGAATCGATGCGAAAGATATCGAACCATTTTTCCATGAAGTCTTACCAAATCATGAATGGGATCCAAATGATCAAACACAGAACCTACAAATCATTCGCACGTTCATGATGGAGATGCATGTCACTGATTTGATCCGACTGTTTAGTTACAAAAACATGATCCGCAGTGGAAAAGAAACGGATGTGGCCAGCGGCCTTACAATGTCTCAGGCAGAGATTTTGCGCTTTATCCGTATAAAAGATAAAACTCTCGGCGGAACACTGAAACCTGACAGTTATAAAGTTGCAGGATCATTGCTTTATAAAGTAATGACCAATAACACCGAATTGCAGCAGATGTTGGAAAAATTGGATATTCCACCTGAGATGCAAGAACAAGCTGCAACAATGCTCACAAGCGTGGCAACCAAAATGGGTGAAAGCGGATTGCTTGCTGCATCAGGCATCGCCCGTGAACAAGCATCCGGCATACTTGCACTGTGGGAAGAGAATAAACTATATGGAACAATTCTTGGGGTAACAGGTGCATCCATTTTGACACGGGGATTACCAAAAACACTCGCCTCTCCAGTACAAGATCCGTTAAAACTCTACTTTTGGATCGCTCGTCATAATGATCCAAAGAAAACTGCAGCTGCATTGAAGCATACGGCTTCATGGAAAGATGCAAGCATCGGAGGATTGACTCGAGCAGGCTGGGCAAAATGGAGATATGGAGCTGTGGGTCATCATCCGCGGCATCGTGCTGGAGAAAAAATTGATCGAATTCTCAATTCGATGAACGACGTAAATGAAAAACAATTCTCAAAAATTTACGCTGATTTTGAAAGATGCCTCGGACAAGGTGGTCGACCTGAATCTTTTATTGAGATGCAAAAATCTGTGGAGGAACTAATTGAAGTCGAGCGTGCAGCGGGACGACCTACGGCAAATTTGGAAAAAGTGGCAGAACGAATAAAGGATTTTGCGACAAATCCAGATCTTCAAGATGCTCGCGAAGCATTGATGCTCCGACAAAGTCCTGTTTCAGAGCGTTTGGGGCTTCGCGGTTCAACAAATCCAGTAAAGATTGAAAATAATATAAACGCACTCTTGAAAGATGAAGATATGTTATCTCTCTTGAGTAAGGCTGGAGTGAAAGCAGAAGATGCAGAAGCATTGCTCAAATTAGCGCAAGAGTCTGGCGATGTTGCTCTTGATGCGGATGCGATTCTCATGATTAATCGCAGCGCAAAAGCCAAAGCAATTCTTGCTGCTGCCATTGAAACAACAGATACATCTGAGGTTATTCGCGCTCTCAAAGCTGCGCGACGCGCTCGCGCTCTTCCTATTGCTCTCAACTTGGCAGGCGCAGCAACTGATATGTTCGGCATTTATATGGCGTACGCAGATTGGATGGAAAATGAGCAGAAGATTATTGAAACAAAAAATCCAGCACTCAAAGAGTTATATGCAAATGCAAAGCCTCTCTACATTGCAGAGGGAACAGCAAGTGCGGCTGGGCTTACGATCGGAGGAATCGCGATGGTGCAGGCATATGTTGCTGGCGGATCAGTCCTTACTGTTCTTGCAGCTCCTGCCGCTGGCATCATGCTCCCGATTGGTCTCGCGGTAGCTGGAGCAGGCTATACACACAGATCACTCACAGATGCTGCAGAAGGTTGGCTTAAGACTGCGAACGATTGGGAAAAAAATGATAATGCAGATCTCCTGAAACGAATCGAAGAACTTGCACCAAAATCTACGACAGTCGGTCAAAAAGTCGTACGTGTCTTCGAAGGATCTGAGACAGTCCAAACAGCAAATAATAATCAACGCGACGAACTATATCGTGCATACTTCCAGAAGAATACGATTCTTCCAAAGCGTCCGGAGGAAACAAAAGATCAGTACAAAGATCGTTATCAGAATTTCATCTATCAAGAATTGCGTTATATCCGTGGTATCACGGCTGGTACATATCATATCGTCAGTGGAAAAGATCTAGAGCTGGCGTATACATATGCAGAACTTCAAATGAAAAATCGTGAATTGGAAGCCAAGAATCAAACAGAAGAAGTCGAAGTTGTAGATGAAAAGAATCATGTAACCAAACAAACACTGACCTCGATGATTACTGACAATTCTGTTGATACCGTTCTTCGAAATTTGCATCATTATAAAGAGCAGCAAGAACAAGAAGAATTTACACAAATGGTGTTATTCGCGAATCAAATTGGAAAAGGTCAGAAAACTCCCGCTGTAGAAACGGCGGTACGCAATGTGGTTCTTACTCAATTGAAACATAATATCAACCGTTTTGAGTCACGTTTGCGCAGTGCAGATTTCAGCGGTATCGGAGATACCGAAGAGCAGCAACTTGTACGCTCATTTGTGAAAGCAATGCTCGACGGCAGATTGCATTTTATCTTGGAGGCCGTGCTCGACACAGGTACGAACCTAGAAAAATTGCAGGATGGGTCAATCAGAAAGAAATTTGAAGAAGAAATGTCGTATTGCAGAGAACTACTCGCCGATGATCCGATCCTATTGCACGCACAGGCAAAACAATCTCAATCTAAATTTAACCTTCAAGATACGGGTGAACGCTCTCTGTTATACCTGGTACCCGGTACAGCAGAAGAACAGCAACGTCATGGGTCCTAAAACGAGTATACTGAGCGCGTGCCCTACTCCTACTCACAAATCCAGACGTACCGCACCTGTCCGAAGCAGTATGAATTTGCGTATGTAAAAAAGATCGATCGTCTGATTTCTGCAGGTGAAAGTTTTGGAACGAGCATGCACAGTACGCTCAAAAAATGGGGCGAAGCCGAAATGCTCTCACGTCCGAAAGATGTCAGCACGCGCGAAGACCAACTGAAATTATTTGTTGCAGAAGAAGTCACCCCGGAAACGAAAGAGCTCACGGAGACACTACTGCTCAAATATTGGCATGAGTCCTTTGTCTTCGAAGGCTACGCCAACCGCATGGATGCGGACTTTCAACGCAATCGTGGTGCAGCGCTGTTGGCCAATTTCTTTCAATGGTGGCAGGAAGAACCACGCGAGGTGTTGATCGTGGAAAAAGGATTCAAGGTCACGCTTCCCTCTTCCCAACATGTGCTTACGGGACGTTTCGATCGTGTGGAACGTACAGCCGGCGGACTCAGAATCATCGATTTCAAAACTGGCGCACCACGAGATCAGATTGCTGTTGATGCCGACGTACAGTTGTCTCTGTATGCGATGGCCGCGCAGAACATGTGGGACGAACCTGTCGTAGAACTCTCACTCCTCTTCTTCGGCGATGATGGAATGATCGAACGAAAGACGACACGTAATACCTCCCAACTGATCGATGCTGAGAAAAGCATGAAGCATATTCTGGAACGTATTGAAGCTGGTGATTACACGCCTGATCCGGCGTACGAGAAATGTAAGCGCTGTCCATTCAAGGGCGTCTGTCCTGCGTCAGCGGCATAATATTGCAACTGCAGTAAGCTGTCGTATACTCACATAACATGCCTGATTCTTTGGAGCTGCGAAATGCAGAATTACTTATCGAAACGGCTAAAGCACCTTCAATCCAAAATGCAGATCAACTGCTGAACTGGAGTCGTAGGATCAATAGCAAAACGAGCGATGTTGGCTTTGAGATTGCCGATAGAATGGCTCCTCAAATAGATGTGATGACACGGGCAAAACAAAATATTGAAGATGCGGCTGAAGCGCTTACGAGAAAAATGGAAAGCCTACGAAAAATAGGACAGATAGTAGATCCTCTTATTGCTGAGTATATTCAGAATGTCAGAGCTCGCGTGAGCGACGTAGAAGAATGGCTAGATCAAGCATTAGATGAAATGGCTCACCAGCTCTAAAGCGCCACACCGACGATACTCTTGAGTCCGACGCCGATACCGTACGCAACGACTGCACCGATTGCACCGACGCCGACGATTTCAACTGCACCACGAATCAATCGTTCGCGCGTCACATAACTTCGTGCAAGTCCGAGCAGTGCAAGAGCGAGGAATGTGGAAATGATGGCAGTCGTAAATCGGATGCTTTCTTCGAGATTGAATACATACGGAATGAGCGGAATCGCACCGAAGAAAATGAACGAGCAGAATGTGCTGATGGCATGGAGTAATGGCTTCTCATCGCCGTTTGGCACGAGTCCATGCTCTTCGATAAGCATTGTGTCTACCCAGAGATTTTTATCGGATGTGATGACGGAAACGACACGTTCGAGATCTTCTCCTTTGAATCCTTTTTTTGCATACGCATCTTTGACTTCCATTCGCTCGACGTCCGGGATCTCCTCGATCTCTTTCATCTCTTCTTTCTTCAATCGCACTTGTTGATCCATCTCCGATTTGGTGGAAAGGAACGAACCAGTCGCCATGGAAAACGCATCGGCAAAAAGATTCGCAAGACCAAGAATGATAATGACGTAGCGTTCCATGCCCGCACCGACCGTGCCTGCAACGACTGCGAATGTCGTGACAATGCCGTCATTACCGCCATACACGATGTCATGAATGACGGGGCCAAGGCGATTGCCGTGATATCCGGATTCTTTATGAGCCTTGAGTGCTTCTTGTTCTTGTGGAGTGAGGACCATGGAAGGCAGTCTAACGTGATTCAAATGCATTCGTACAGCACTTGTTCCTCTATCTCGCGACTCGTATACTGGCGGTCTCCTGCCTAACAGCAGGTAGGCGCTCGGCCCCATCGTCTAGCGGCTAGGACACTTGGTTCTCATCCAGGAAACCGGAGTTCGATTCTCCGTGGGGCTGCCAGTCGACTCATTCATACGCGCAGGAGCTTGCTCGATATGCCGACCTTTTATGACTCTCGCCTGAGAGCTTCGATCGGATCCATGCTGGCAGCATGTTGCGCAGGAGTGATCCCAAAAATCAGACCCGTGGCCAAGGCCATTCCTGTCGAAAGAAAGAGAGAAATGGGCGAAAGAACGAAACGAATCGCTCCCAAATAGGATGCGGCCACATGCACAAATACCCATCCGCTAAGAATGCCCACGGTCAATCCGACGATGCTTCCGAAAACCGTCAAATACAAGGATTCCAGTAGGAATTGATGAAGGATATCTTTTTTTCGAGCCCCGACTGCTTTGCGCAGTCCTATTTCATGCGTGCGTTCCAGAACGGAAGCAAGCATCACATTCATGATGCCGATACCGCCGACAATCAATGATATGGCAGCGATCAGTGCAAGGAATAACGTCAGTCCCACAGAAACGGTATCCACAATGTCGATGACTTGCGCGGTACTTTCGATGTCGAAATCATCCTGATCAGGATCGTCAGTTGGATTCTTGATGTGATGCCGTCTTCGAAGAAGATCTTTGACGTCGATCACCGCGAGCTCCGCATCATCGGTCGCCTGTAAAGAAATAAAAGAAAGATAGCGCTGACCGGTCAACTGCTTGCCTGTCGAATAGGGCAACACGATGGAATTATCAAGCTGGCTTAGCAGCAAGGAGCCGCCCTGTTTGAGCACTCCTACAACCGTAAAATATGCATTTCCAAGTGCGATCCGCTTTCCGAGAGGCTCATCATCTCCGAAGAGATCAACTGCAGTTTTATGCCCTAATACGACAACTGATTTTGCCCCGTGTTCATCATTCTCATCCAGCAATCGGCCGGACTCCAGCCGCATGCCGTAATTCGTAAAGATCGACGTCGTTCCTGCAATGAGAAACGGTGAAATAGTTTCGGTTTTATACGTTACGTGTTCGGGAACCAGGATTCCTGGAGAAACGCTTGTCACTGTGGAAAGCTTGCGAACCGCTTCATAGTCATCGTAGGTCAGACGCGTGAGATCTCCCCCAAAATGATGAATCCCCTTGGGGGAAATACCGATCGTTTTCTCCCCCATCGATTGAATTTGATCAACGATGTATCCCTGGAAACTGTTCCCCAAAGACATCATGAGCGTCACCGACGAGACACCGATAATAATGCCCAGCGATGTAAGCGCCGAACGAACTTTATTTTTCGTGATCCCTTCGAAAGAAAGCCGAACTGTGTCTTTCCAATACACAAGGCCAGGATAACGGAAATCACTCAAATATCCGACCTGTCATCGACTCAATGTTGATGCGATACAAAATGGCAGGATCTTTTTCGGGACCATCTTGAATGATCTCTCCGCGAATGAAAGGCAGGCTATCATGATATTTTGAAACGGCTTGTCCTAGAAGTTTGATCGCCATACGCATGTCTTCACCGAACAATTCTTCAAATGTTCCGTAGAGAATGACGCTCTTCCAACGTTGATCGGTAAGATCATCCACTTCCACGCACACGCTGGGATGTTTGCGAAGAATGTCGATTTTTTTTCCCGGATGCGTGTATCCGTACAATTTGTTCTCATGAAAAACGTATGATGTCGGCACAAGATATGGCTTGCCGTCTTCGCAGCACGCGAGATGCGCGTGATAATTCCGAGAAAGAATGTCCTCAATATCAGATTGGATCAGATCATTTGGCATACGAAGAAGGGGGAACCTTCACAGGATATCACTCCTTTCTGCCAAAAAAACACTACCGACGCTTTTCCCGCTCAAGTAATTCTTTCTTTCGCTCCACTCCCCACCGATATCCGGAGAGTGCGCCATCACTTCTCACGACGCGATGGCAGGGAATAGCAATCGAGATGTGGTTGGCCCCACACGCCTGTGCCACGGCACGAACTGCTTTTGGTTTTCCGATCTTTTTGGCGATATCTAAGTAACTGGCTGTTGTTCCAGCAGGAATGTTCCGCAGTGCATTCCACACGCTCTTCTGAAAAGCCGTTCCCTGAATGTCCAATGATGCACTGAATGTCTGCATCGGATTTTCCGCCAGCTTCACGACATCTTTCGCTTGAACCATCGAATCAACTTCAGAAATCTTTGCCATAGGAAAACGACGCTTGAGATCGCGAAGCAACATTTTTCGATCATCCCCCATCGTAATCGAGCAAATGCCACGATCCGTCGCGGCAATCTGTATGAGTCCAAGTGAAGAAGTGGTGACCGTGTATCGAATCGTGTCTGACATGAATGCATGATAACGAATCGATCAAAAAGCACACTCTTTTTTCTCTTCATTTCGTTCTCGTCCCAACTTGCAATTTACGAAGAAATAATGTTAAATACGCATTGCAACTGTTCTTTTCCATA